>DAICZM010000363.1 GCA_027311145.1 Ktedonobacterales bacterium | reverse complement strand
TCAGCAGATTATTACCGATGCTTCCAGCAATGAGCAGCAAAAATTGCAGAGTTTGTATACTGATTTTACCAATCAGGTCTCGGCTGCTGCTACACAAATTGATACCGCACAATCAGGTCTGCCAGCACTCACACCCTCGAGCTACAACTACAACCATGCCACGTATATCGCAACTCTTGCTAGTGTGACAGCGGCTGATCGTGCTGCACATGGTGATCTGCACCAAGCAGCAGGTGATCTGCATCAAATCTACGAGATTTTACATGGTTAAGCTCTGTTTGGGGCTTTGCTAGTGCCTTGCCAGCGTCGTGCAAAAGAAAGACAGGTTTGTGTGTTTAGCGCACGAACCTGTCTTTCTGATGATAAGCCTGAAAAGTCTTGCTCTCATGAGTTGTACCTGCTAGAATGCATTGGGACGCTTTTTTACTCAGTTGAGAGTTGCCACCCTCTTTTGTCTGGTGGAAATGAAACGGCATGAACAATCAAGAGAAACGATGGGATGTCGATGTACAGTATCCTCCCTGTTTGTATACTAGCAATACCTCGAATCGTGAAGAGGTCGTCGTATTAGAAAAAAGCATCGTTGACTACCAGGCGGCTTTAAATCACTATACCCCCGACACGCCACCTTTTGAGTGGGCAAAAACGCAATATTTCTTAGGTGTGATCTACTACCAACTGCGTTTGGAAAGCACAATCACTCATTTGAGAAGCTCGCTCACGCATCTCCAGAGTGCGCTAGAAATGGTGACTCGCGAAGCTTTTCCTCTGCTATGGGCAGATATTCAGTATCAACAAGGCTTAAGCGCACTCGCTCTCTACGGGCAGTTAACGCTGGGACATGCGCAAGCGGCAGACATTATGCACAAAACGCATACCGCTCTGCGTGCTGCATTGACTATTTATAGTATCGAAACTTCTCCGCAACGCTGGGCTAGGGCACAGAGCGCGCTGGGTGATCTGTATTGTCTTGTGTCCAGCGATGATCGTCAGGTCATCCTAGCGCGTGCTGCGACTTGCTATCATGCGGCTTTGCGTGTTTTTACGCATGCCGCCGACCCACTGCACTGGGCTATGCTTCAGCATGTGCTAGGTAATGTCTATGTGTTGATGCCGGAGGGAGATCGTATTGAAAATCTCTATCATGCGCTGGCCTGCTACGAGGCTGCGCTTCAGGTCAATACCTATGAGGCCTATCCGCTTCAATGGGCCGACGCTTTCTATCATTTAGGCGATGCCTATCGCGAGTTGGCCCGTAGCGAGGGTGAGGTGGCTTTGCATAAGGCGATTGCTAGCTATGAGCAAAGCTTGCGTATCTATACATTTGAACAGTTTCCAGCGCTTTGGGCTGATATTCAAGGCCATCTAGGGTTTTCGTATAGTCTTCTTAGTAGAGATGAGAACCTTACCTATGCTCAGCAGGCCATTACATGTTTTCGCAAAGCCTTGTGCGTCTACACACAGGCAACTTCTCCGACAGAGTGGGCTAAAATCAACAATATGCTCGGTCTGACCTATCTGGAAATGTTTGAGAGTCAGGAAGCGGACGAGTTGCAACGCAGCTATTTAGAAGAAGCTATCCGTGCGCTGGAGCAGACATTGCAAGTCTATACGCGTGAAGAGTTTGCCCTGGGTTGGGCTTTGTTGCACATGCACCTGGGCAATGCCTATCGCAATCGTGTTGGTTTTGGCGATGCGCCACAAGATATACAACGCGCTATTCAACACTATGAGTCTGCCTTGCTGGTGTATAACCGCAAAGCATTTCCTGTAGATTGGGCCAATATACAGCATAATTTGGGTGTCTCGTATCTGCTTTTGGCGGCAGGTGAGCGGCAGGCATCTCTCAAACAGGCAATTGCGGCCTTTCGTGCAGCACTCCTGGTCTATAGCAATCAGGGATTGTCACGTGATTGGGCCGAATTACAATATCATCTGGGTAATGCTTATCGTGAACTGCAAAACGAGGAACAGATTGCGGAACGCCGTGATTATCTTGAAACCTCTCTTGCTTGTTACCGGGGAGCGTTGCGTTTCTACACTCCTGAAACATACCCGTTGGAATGGGCGGCTTGCCAGAATAATAGCGGCAACATTCATTATGAACTGAGCGAGTCTGTCCCATATGAGCGGCGTGCCCATTTAGAAGCAGCGGTAGCTTGTTATGAGCAGGCTCTTCAGGTTTTTCGTGCCCTGGCAAGTGCCGATGACCATGTGCAAGGCATTGTGCAAAATCTAGAGCAGGTATGGAAATTATTGCGCCAAGTATAGCCTATTGTCATAAAGGCTTGTCTGCGTTATAATCGTTTGCATACTACCTCGATCAATGATGCTGGGGACTTGTCGTGCCACGACGACTGTGGTCACATCCAGTGTGGGACTGAAAGGAGTCGTATCGCGTCATGCGTGTATTACAAAACGATACTACCGCTCAGGGAACTTTAGAGGGTCATGTCACTGTTACTATTGCAGATATCTGGAAGGCATATAAGTTCCTCAAGCCGCTTATTCATCATACGTCCCTTGCGCCCTCGCGCACGTTTCGCGAGATGACAGGTGCGGATATTTACCTCAAGGCCGAGCATATGCAGCGGTCAGGCTCCTTTAAGGTGCGCGGTGCCGGCTATAAGATTTCACGTTTGCCCCAGGAAAGCTATGCCGCAGGTGTGATTGCCGCATCGGCAGGCAATCACGCACAAGGTGTTGCCATTGCGGCTGCACAGCATCATATTCCCTGCACAATTGTCATGCCGGAGAATGCTCCACTGGCGAAAGTGACCGCGACGCAGGGCTATGGAGCGCAAGTTGTTCTCTATGGCGCAACCTACGATGATGCCTATCAACGCTGTGTGGAATTGCAGCAGGAGTCGGGGGCAACATTTATCCATGCCTTTGATGATCCCGATGTGATTGCTGGGCAGGGAACACTGGCGTTGGAGATGCTGAATGACTTGCCTGATGCCGATGCGATTATCGTGCCGATTGGCGGTGGCGGCCTGATTTCTGGTATTGCGATTGCGGCCCGTGCCCTCAAACCCGATATCACCATTATCGGCGTACAAGCCGCAGGAGCCGCTAGCTGTCGCTCCTCGCTGGATTCTGGTAGCATTCAAACCTTGCCAGCTGTCAATACTATTGCCGATGGTATCGCGGTGAAACGGCCCGGTGCGTTGACCTATTCGATTATTGAACGCCTGGTAGATGATGTTGTGCTGGTAGATGACGAGGCGATTATCAATGCCGTGTTGTTACTCATGGAGCGTAGCAAAATGCTCGTTGAGGGAGCGGGCGCGGCGGCCCTCGCGGCTCTGCTCAGCGGTGTGGTGAAAATGCCCGGCAAAAAGGTCCTTGTGCCGCTTACGGGTGGTAATATCGACATCAACCTGGTCAGTCGTTTTATTGAACATGGTCTTGCCTCGGCTGGTCGCTATTTTGTTATTCACACGCGCCTGACCGACCGCCCTGGCGAGCTGATGCGTATGTTGGGCATTATCTCGGAAATGCGTATTAATGTGATTGACGTGCGTTATCAGCGTATTTCTAGCCGTCTGCCGATTATGCAACGCGAAGAGACGATTACCCTAGAGACACGCAATCGCGAGCAGTGCGACGAGCTGCTCCGCCGTTTACGTGCCGATGGTTACTTGGTAGAAGAAGCACAAACACTCTATTAACAGATTAAGAGGTATCAAGCACACCCAACACGCACCAAAGCCGGTGTGTGTTGGATGAACAAATACCATAAAAAAACAGTGGATGCGATGCCGCGTTCTCATGACCCTCTTATCAGACCCAGCGACGGCGGCCCCAGATAATCACATGCATTTGTGGTAAAACACGCACATAGTAATCGTCCCAGAATGGGTCGCGCACGCGCTCGGTAAGCTGCTCCAGAGCGGCAGGGTAGTTCGGCGTAGCATTGTCGCCTTCTGGTTGTAGGATAATGGGCAGTTGGCGCTCTGCGAAGGCTGGATAACGGCGCACAAGCGAGCGCAAATTCTCTTCATCCACGTCGTCGCGCACGACAAATTTCCATTGCTGTTGTTCGGGATGTAGTGTGTCTAGAAAGCGTTCAATGATCGGATAGCGCAGATAGTTTTCGCCGGCACTATGTAGCTTGGGTGAGAGGCTCCACAGGTCAATCAACGGAACCGAAGCAATTGGATAGATTGTCGTGTTCGTCTCAACGGTCAGATGGTGTCCCTGTGTTTTGAGCAGGTGGGCGAGGGCGGGCAAGTCTTTTTGCAATGTTGGCTCGCCGCCTGTCAGCACGACGTGACGCGCACGTAAGGTCGCGATACGTTCCGCGACCTCCTGCGGGGTCATATTTTCCCATGTGCCGCCTTCGCGCACGCTCCACGAATATTTTGTGTCGCACCATGAACAGCGCAGGTTGCAGGCAAAGAAACGTACAAACGTAGTAGGAACACCAAGTAATGTGCCCTCACCCTGCACCGAGCGATAAATCTCCATGACATTCATTAGGCTTCCCGTTCCGCGTGGGTGATCTCCACGTAGCTGCTCTCTGTTTCCCAGAGACGAAGGCGATAGAGGAGCGCATCTGGCAAGCCTGCGGCTACCAGCGTGTCCCATATCCAGTGACTCAGATTTTCAGCAGTGGTGCGTATGCCCGTCACTTCGTTCAAGTCGTAGTGATCGAGCCGTTCCAGCACGGCGGAACGCACGAGTTGTGAGAGGTCGCTAAAATCCATTACCATGCCTTGATCGGACGTGGCAGGTATATTTTTGATTGGCCCGCGCAAGGTCACCTCTAAGCGATAAGAGTGACCATGTGGGCGGGCGCATTTTCCACCATGGCCTGGCAGATGATGGGCGGCCTCGAAATGAAATTGTTTGCTTAAGAGCGCAAAACGCATAGAAACCTCTGTGTTTTTTCCTAGTCTAACGCAGAATGGCCTAATTTGCAAATCTCTTTTACCATGTTTGAAAATTCGTCAAAAAGCTATTGACAGCTGCGTGAGAACGTGTTATTATACACCCTGTCAAGAGAAACGCCTGTATGTGCAGGTGAGCTGGTGACTATAGAGAAGAG
>DAICZM010000362.1 GCA_027311145.1 Ktedonobacterales bacterium | reverse complement strand
GCCTCTATCTGTTATCAATCCAATAGGGACAATATACCCTTGAAAGCCTGAACTGTGATTTAGTGTTTTATAAAGTGCTATGAAAAACCGAAAAATATTGATTTTTCCTCCAAATGCCATTGAGAAAGTTGGAACATGTTCCAAATACTGAACAAGCTGTTCTAAATTCTCTGTGCGAGACTCGTTTTCCTCTTTTTCTAATACATCATACGGCGGGTTGCCCACGACGGCATCGAAGCCACCATCGGGTTTGCGCTGCTCACGGGCGAAGAAAACTTCGGGAAATTCCAGTTCCCAGTGGAAGAAGCGTTTGCTCGCGCTCAACTGCTGCGCGCTGGTAACGATCTCGCGGTCATGCTGGTCGGTCGGCTCCGCGCCGGAGAGCAGGGCCTCGGTACACATGCGCGCCGTCTCCCTGGCTCCCTTGACGGCAAAATACTCGCTCAGCCAGATGTCGAGCAGGTTCTTGAAGGGCGCGAGGGCGTCATAGGCGCGCCGATATTCGCGCCGCGACTCGGCAACTTCACGCGCTGTCACGTCGGAGCGTTCGCTGACGCGCCGCATCAATTGCGTGGCATCAAGCAGATAGGCAAACTGGTTGCTCCACAGGCCCCCGCTGAGCAGTTCCTGCACGTCCGCGACATTGCCGCCGATCAGCGAGTTGCCACACTTCATATGGTGGTCGAGGAAGGAGAGCGGTGCGCCCAGCGTGAAGCAGTCCAGCCACAGACTGACCTTCGCCAGTTCGACCGCCATCGGGTTGAGGTCCACGCCGTAGATACAGCTTTTCAGCACGCGCCGCTTGAGCAGGTTCAGGTCGGTCAGCTTGCCGCCGTCAATCGTCACGTCCTGCCGCTCCATCTCTGCCAGTATCTCCTGCCGCGTCTCCGCCAGTTCGTGCAGCACGGGACTCCACTTGAAGGCCGTCAGAAACTTGGCAAGCTGGTCGGTGATGTAGTCAACTGCCTCGACCAGGAAATGGCCGCTGCCCATCGCGGGGTCGAGCACGCGCAGTTCAAAGAAGCGTTCGTTGAGGCGATCTTTGTAGTGCAGATACGTCTCCTGCTCCGGCGTCAGGTTGCTCTTGATGAGCAGGCGTTGCTTCTTGATAGCCTCGGCCCGCGCCCGTTTGTCGCGCAGATATTGCTCGGCCTCGCGGAAGAGTGGGCGCATGGCCTCCAATTTCTCCTTCAGCACTGGCCCGACGGTCTGCTCGACGATGTATTTGACGATATAATCGGGCGTGTAGTAGCTGCCCGTCGCCTTGCGTTCGCGCCGATCATTCTCCAGATAGAGTTCGCCCGCCGCCAGAGTCTTCTCGACCGCCTCTTTGCCGCGCCCCTCGCGCACGATGCTCATGCCAGCGCGCGCGGCCTCGGCATAGGGCACGATCTCCTCGGTCTTCTTGCCCTTGACGTAGGCCATCTTTTCCGGCGCGATATGCAGTTTGAATTCGAGCAGGCCCTCGTAGATGCTGCCCAACTGGCGCACGCCCAGGCTCTTGTAGTCGATGAAGACCAGTGCTTGTCGCTTCTCGTCCACGTCACGCGCCATGCGATCCAGACCCAGGGCTAGTTCGCGATCAGGAATCTTGTGCGTGGCGAGGAAACGCGCCACCTGCGCCTCCGGCGAGCTATCGACGGGATCGGGATTGGTCATAAAGAGACCGCCATTATAGACGGGCACGTTGAGCGCGGCATCGCCCTTGTCCACCGCCGCGAACAGCACCTGCAAGCGATCATAGAGCGAGGTGCCAATGTGCGCATAGACGCGCGTGATCTGTGTTGCCGCCTCGCCCTCCACGTCACGCGCCTTCTCCGCGATCTCCTGCTTGATCTGTTCCAGACTGCGCGGGCCATAGCCAATCTCATCGCGCACAGGCAAGAGGTCACGGCTCTCGGCATACAGCAGGAAGAGCAGGCGATAGAGGAAGGTCAGCGTCCCACTGAAGAACGGTTCGAGGGCGCGGTCGCGTTCGGCTGGAGTGAGCGTACTCCACTCCGGCAAGAGATGCTGGCGGCGGGCATGGAGCAGGAAGCCGCGCGCGAAATGCAGGAAAATCTCATCGAAGACGCGATTTTTCAGATTTTCGCCCAGCACCTGCGCGTAGCGTTCGCTCTCCGTCAGTAGCGTATCCAGGAAACACGGCGTCTCCGCATTGCTGATAAACGCGTCGGCGCGGAAGAACAACCAAAAATACATAAACGCGGTTTCACGCTCAATATCAGGCAAGACGAGCGTCTCTTCCAGGTCGATCTCGTAATAATTGGTAGCGCGGCTATGGGCTTTGGCGGCATAGAGTCGCCACGTTTTGCCGTTGGTGACGATGGCCCACTCAGCCTCGCCGGAGTCGAGCAGCGTGACGACGTTCGCGCCAGGGTTCTCGTCGGGATTGATGCTATCGTTGTCGTCACGCCCATCCAGGTTGCGCCCCCACTGATAGGCCAGACACAGGGCCAGTGTTTTCTTGTTCGCGTCTGACGCGCTGAGCAGATAATCCGCCGTCACGCTCTCCCCATTGCGCGCCTGCACGGGTGTTACCGTGAAACCGAGCAGGGCAAAAGTCGGCTCGAGCAGACGGTTGCGCGTTGCGGCCTCCGTCCACGCGCTCTGGTCACGCACATTCTCATAGCGTGCGCGCAGGTCGCGATAGCTTCTGGCAAGCGTGGGCAACTGCTGCACCTGTCGCCAGAGGGGCTGTTCGCGCAGGCGTTGGGCCAGATAGTAGTCGGAGAAGAGGGCGCGATTATTGAAATACGTTTCGCTCCACGCGGCGGTCTCATAGGCGGCACGCAGTTTCTCGAACTGGGCATAGGTATCGGAGGCGGTAAAGCTGAAACGGCGCAGGACGCGCAACTGCACGGGCATCGGCTCGCGGCGGTGCAGCGTCAGCACGAGTGGGCGCACGATGACCTTTGGCGTCGCCTGTGGGAAACCTGCCAGCGGTTGCGCGCTTGCCTCACTCTCGGCAATGGCACTGTTGAGGCGTTCGACGAGCACAAAATCCAGCCGCTCATACTTCTGTGTGCTATCGACTAGGACGAGCAAGTAATCACCAGGGCGGTCGCGGAAAGAGCGCACGATGGCCTGGGTCGCGGAGCGCGTGAGGGAGGTCAGTTCAAACAGATAGATCTCAAATAGCCCACCATCTTGCTGTGCCAGCCGTTCAATGTAAGTGATCGTGCTTTTGAGCTGCTCGTTGGTGATGCCCAGCGCGCCAATCTGCTGCTGCAAACGGGCATTGGTATCGTAGCCCAGGCGGGCAAAGAGTGCCGCCAGAGCGTCGCGGCTGGAGAGTGCGGTCACGTCGTCGCGTGTCAATTCCAGATCATGTGCCAGCATAGAATGTGTTCCCTTCCCTCTCGATCATTGCTGTATCATTTGCTACTATAACATAAAAATGGTCTATTGGACATCTGTATGAGCAGCGACAGTTAGTTCCCGACCAGGATGGTGATATCCTGGCCGGCGGTTTGTTTAAGCATAGCAACAATCTGCAAGGCACGCGCATCGGCATGCGGAAGCTCTGGGGCTTGCAGGTAGGCAACATCGTTTGCCGTTTCCAGAATACCGAAACGCACGATATAGTATGCCGTATCACCTATCACATGCCCGGTCACACCGTTCACATTTGCGCCCCCACTCATCGCCACAATCAGGCAACCGAGGGCGGGATTGGAAGTGGAAATCAGGTACACATGGGCAAGCCTGGAAACAGAGCTCGTGATGGGGACACGGGTCAAGCCAGCTGTGACATAGCCGAGCGCGGCACTACAAGCGGGGTCATCACCAACAAGCATCGTTTTTACGGTGGGCGCAGACGTGCCCGCCTGGGTGCGTTCGGGATGCCAGTTGACATAAATAGGCGTTTGGAGTTGAGAGCCAAGCAAGACATCAACCTGCCAGGCGGCATACCAGTTGATGCGCAGGAGAACAATCTGGCGGTCTAAGAGCGAACCTTCAGCACCCAGGGGCTGATTTAAGCCGATAATGTTTCCGTCCAGCGTGCGGTAATCCCATTGCGCATCGGTTGTCGCGAACGCGAGCCAACTAAAGGGGGTCAGCAGGGCAGCATAGGCCTGACGAGCCTGCCAGGGCGTTGTGCAGAGTTGCTCGCATGACTGTCCCTCGACATCACAAGGAATGCCATTTTGAGCCAGCATCACCACAAAGGTCTGACAGGTCTGCGCGTCTTGCTGCGTATGAAAGTGGATGTTGAGTGTGGCCTGCAATGGTTGAGATGCGACGGCAGGGCCATTTGAGCCAGTAAAAAGTTCGCCCTTCGCCAAATCTTCGGTGGTGGACAGTTTTTCCAACGCCTGCTCAAGCGCGCCCGTCAGTAGTGTGCGCTGCTGTTGGCTGAGCGTAGCAAGCGACTCCTGGAGCAGGATAATCTGATAGGGAGTCTTTTGATAGGTTGTTTGTTCAAGCGCGAAACGGCAGGTATCACCGCGAGCGAAAGGTCTGCTGACCGTGCAGGTTTGTGCGTTAAAAGGCGGAACGCTCCAGAAAAAGATATGTAGGCCGGGGCTGAGATGGAGGGGGGCATCGAGACCGATGCGTGGCAACGCGATGCGATGCTCGTCAAGCAGGACGGTCATGCCTGGAATAGCGGCATCCAGATAGAAATCGTCAGAGCCAGGTGGCAAAAGCGGCGTTGGCTGAGCGACAAATGTCTGCACAACATTTTTTGTGATGAGCGCAAGCCAACGCCCACTATCAGGTGTGACCAGAACCAGCAGCAGCAGCAGACTGACCAGCATGCCAATGCGCATGGCGATCGTGAATTGACGCGGCGTTACACGCAGCCGCCAGCGGGGATGGGGCATGTATGTAAACGTCGTCGCCAGACGCTTGACCTGCTCTTCTGGCGGAAGATCAGTTATCTCAACGCGCTCCTCTTCCAGCGCTGCGAAGCGAGCGTCTTTTGGTATGTCCTGTTCTGGCATTTCAGGCATGGCATGCGACTTTCAAGCTTTCACTAACAACAACCTATCAATAATAATACGAACGACGGTAACAAAAAGCCTGCTCTACGCACAAGTATAATGGCATAGAA
>DAICZM010000361.1 GCA_027311145.1 Ktedonobacterales bacterium | reverse complement strand
GATATGCCAAGCGTACTCGCGTTGACCGCAATATCCGCGTTTTCAGGATTCGCTGTAAGTACACTTCGCAAGCCTGCCGTTGTCATCACACTGGTAAATAACGGAATAGCACCAATAATGACAACCGCCGCGATCATACCCAGCGTGGTGACACAGAGCAAAAACCATGTTTGCCGCAAACGCCATACAGCCAGCGTGGCAATTGAAAGAATGGAAGCCGGACGATCCCTCTGTGCTACTTTTGTCGGTAATACCATTATTATCTTCTCTATTTCATTTTTTACACAGTGACGCTATGCTCTGCTAGCGATACCACGCATCTAACTGTTCACGTAGCCAGGCATGAATATCGCCCAAACTCTGCGACGTAATCTCATGTGCCATCGCATATTCTTTATAGGTCAAAGCCACAGGCAGCGACGAGAGCAACTTATTGCTGGCACGCCCATGCTGAATGGGTAGCACCGTGTCAGCCGTGCCATGCACAACCAGCACAGGTTTTCCGCTGAGTGCTTCTGGCGAGGCCATCAATGGTTGTACCTCAGGCAAAATACGCCCGCTCATCAAGACCGCGCCAGCCACCAATTCGGGTCGTGTCAACGTGACGCTGGCACTCATAATTGCTCCCTGACTAAAGCCCATCAAATAAATCTGCTGTGGGTCCACCCGATATGCCGTCACAGCCTCTTGCATAAATGTAATAATCGCCTGCCGACTGGCCTCCGCCTGTGCAGGGTTAATCATCGGCCCCTGCGGCGTAAAATTCACTTGAAACCAGGCATAACTTCCTGGTGCAAGCGTGTTAGGAGCGCGCACACTGATAATCAGGAAACGCTGATCCAAGAGTGGAACCAGGCTAAATAAATCGCGCTCATTACTTCCTACACCATGCAACAACAAAAGTAACGGCGTCTTCTCTTGCTGTATCTGCGGCTCGTGCAATAAATGTACCAGAGAGAGTGTTTGCGCCATGATGACATTTACTCCTTTTCTTGCTGTTTTGCTGGCATTCCTGCTTCAGCCTTTGTTTTTCCCCCAACTGCCCAATGCTCTGGCGCGATTTCGTACAGCAGCACGCGCACCTGTTCCGGTTCAACAGCAAGCGTGCCCACAACTGCCTCTGTCACACGCGCTATTAAGGCTTGTTTTACAGCGGGCGCACGTCCCGCAAGCAATTCAACACGAATAATCGGCATCTATTCCGCCTCTCCTTCACAATATGCGGTAAGTAGGCAAGGTCCATACTTTATCGCATGATATCACATCAAGCTTGCATTCTTACATGGTCAGATAACCTGGCCCTATCAGTGCGCACCACAATAAAAAAGCATGCAGCAGAAATCTCCGCCACATGCCTTTTCCCGGCCCAATCTCCACTAAACTACACGAGTGCGGTCTCTTGTGCAGGCACGGCTATAGGATAACCAGCCTTCTGCCATGCCTCGAAGCCTCCTACCACATCTGTTACCTGTTTATAACCGTGTGTCTGCAAAACGCTTGCCGCCACTGCTGAACGTGTTCCCGCTTGACATTGGACTAATACAGGACGATCTGTTGGGATCGCTTGTAAACTACGCTCCACATATCCTAATGGAATATTCATGCTGCCCGCGATATAGCCATCCCGATACTCACCGGCTCCACGCACGTCGAGCAGTATCACTTGCTGACCATTCGATAGCCCTGTCAGACGGTGTTGCAAATCGGCAACCGTTAGCTTCGGCAACGTTTCAAGTTCATGTCCAGCCTGTTGCCATGCTGCTACAAGCTCAGGAGTCCAGAAGCCCGCCAGATGCTCTAAGCCGATCAAGCGCAATTCACGAATCGCGGTAACAACCTTTTCTTTCTCTACAATCAAGTAGAAGGGACGATCATAGGGCAACAACCAGCCAGCCCAACTCAGGAAAGAGGTATCCAGCGGAATATTGATCGTGCCAGGGATATGCCCCTCAGCATACTCACTCGCGGAACGCGTATCAACAATTCTTGTCTGTGCCGCCAACTGCTCGCTTAGTTGCGTTAATGTTAACTGCTCTGGTAGTGTGATCGCTCCCACAAGCCCTGGTCCCACCTTATTGATGCGCTTCATTTCGGCAAAGTAGAATGGCGGCTCTGGTTGTCCATCCAGTACGGCACGTACAAATTCGTCTTCATTCTTATGCGCGAACGCCCAGTTAAAGAGCTTTTCATAGCCCAATGTCGTCTGAGGAACCGCACCTAGAGCGCGCCCACAAGCACTTCCGGCCCCATGCGCGGGCCAGATTTGCAGATACTCTGGCAAGTTGCGCATCTTCTGCAACGAGCGGAACAGTGCGCGCGCTCCTGGTTCCATCGTTCCCGTCACGCCTGCCGCTCTCTCTAGCAGATCTGGGCGTCCAACATCGCCGACAAAGATGAAATCGCCTGTAAAAATGCCCATCGGCTTATCCGCACCGCGCGTATCGGTGACCATGAACGAGAGATGCTCTGGCGTATGGCCGGGCGTATGGAGAGCCTGCACCAACACATTGCCAACATGAAACGTATCACCATCAAGGAGCAATTTTGCGCCCGCTTCAGCAGCATAGCTATATTTCCACTCCTGTGGGCCGGCATCTGAGAGATACAGTTGCGCTCCCGTTTTCTGCGCCAGTTCACGCGAACCGGACACAAAATCAGCGTGAATATGCGTCTCTGTAATAGCTGTAATACGTAAATCTTTACTGCGTGCCAGTTCGATATACTGATCAATATTGCGATTAGGATCAATCACCAGTGCCTCGCCGGTCGCAGGGCAACCTAGCAGGTAGCTCGCCTGTGCCAATGTATCATCATAAACCATGCGTAACAACATATAAGACCTCCTGAAGTAGTAAGAAAATTCATTGCATGCTCTGTTCTATCTACCTCGTTGGATGCAGCCAATCACAAAAAGGTTACATCGCGGCTCAAAGCAGCTCTATCTTGTGACATTTTCTTGATGTCTGCCACATACTATACTATACACCCAGCAAAGCAACTGGTGAGCATTGGGAATAGCAGCCATTCGCCGCATGTTTGTGGCTATAGAATACGAGCATAGGAGAGAAGGATGTCATCACCCCTCGATATTGACCTGGATATCTACCATAACGAAGCGGAACTCTTAGCAGCATTACGTCGCCAGGAGCATCTGGCATGCACATGCATGTTTAAACAGTTCTCACATCGTTTACATACATTGGCTCAGACAATGCTTAAAGATATTGATGAAGCGGATGATGTTGTACAAGAGAGTTTTATTCAGGCATGCGCGCATATTGGAAAATTTGAGGGAAGAAGCGGTTTACATACCTGGCTCTATCGCATTACTACCAATACTGCCCTAATGCGTCGCCGCCGTAAAGAACTCGTGACCGTGACATTAGCCGCACACGATTCAGATGAGCCAGTTTCAGCAGACCTCATAAATTATCTTGCCGATGATAGCTTGACACCAGATCAAGCCGTATTAAGTGGAGAATTGCGCGAGCAGATTTATCAGGCCGTGCGTTCATTACCACTTTCGCTGCGTGATGCCTTTATTTTGCGTATGATTGACGGATTAAGCACAAAGGATGCGGCAGCAAAGCTAGGAATTGAAGAGTCCGCATTGAAAGTACGTGTCCATCGGGCACGCCAGATACTACGAAGTACATTAGGTCAACTATAAACGGGTTTGAAGTGAAACATCGGCAATAAGAGTTAGTCTATGCGGGACGCACAAGAACACCCCTATCATGCAGATACTGTTTGACCTCGCGCACGCGATACTCGCCAAAATGGAAAATTGAAGCGGCAAGCACGGCATCCGCTCCGCCCACCGTCAATCCTTCATAGAGGTGCTCAAGCGTTCCTACACCGCCAGAGGCAATCACAGGAACCGTTACCGCTTGTGAAATTTTGGCCGTTAAGACTAGATCATAGCCGATTTTCGTGCCGTCGCGGTCCATACTGGTCAGCAAAATCTCGCCCGCCCCCAGTTCAACGCCATGCTGCGCCCATTCCAGCGCGTCAATGCCTGTAGGTGTGCGCCCACCATGCACAAAAACTTCATAGCCGCTCGGCATCTGCGCATTGGAACGTGCATCAATCGCCAGCACGATGCACTGCGCCCCAAACTGTTCTGCACCCGCTCGCAACAGAGCTGGATTCTGCACCGCCGCTGTATTGAGCGAAGTTTTATCCGCTCCCGCCCCCAACGTTGCGCGAATATCTTCTACAGTGCGAATGCCACCGCCTACGGTGACCGGAATAAAGACCTGCTCCGCCGTTCGACGCACAACATCGAGCATGGTCGCGCGATTCTCATACGATGCCGTAATATCGAGGAAAACCACTTCATCGGCTCCCTCGTCATTATAAAACGAGGCCAGCACAACCGGGTCACCTGCATCGCGCAGATTCACAAAGTTCACGCCTTTGACGACCCGCCCTTGCGCAACATCCAGACAGGGGATAATACGTTTGGTTAGCATATCTATTTCCTTCCAACGGCTGCTATTGCCTGCGCCAGTGCTATATCACCCGTATACAGGGCCTTGCCAATAATTGCACCCTCTACCTGCATCGCTGCCAGCGCAGACACGTCCTTGAGCGTACTCACTCCGCCCGACGCGATCAGCGCACGCGCTGTAGCTCGCTGCATCTCACCTAAGGCTTGCAGATTGGGACCACCCAGCACGCCATCACGTGCGATATCGGTATAAATGAAGCGTTGTACACCCAGTGCGCTCAGTTCAGTAGCAAGGTGTGTGGCCTGCACACGCGAGGTCTCACGCCAGCCATCTACGGCAACCAACCCATTGCGTGCATCCAGGCCAACCACAATGCGCTCACCCCACTGCGCCAGGGCGTTTTGTAACAGCGTGCGATCTTTAAGTGCAACAGTCCCCAATATCACGCGCTCGACGCCTAGCGCGAGTACCTGCTCAATATCAGTCAGTGTGCGCATACCACCGCCAACCTCGATATGCAGCGATGTCATCACACACATCTGTCTAATGAGCGCACTATTGACGGGATGTCCCAGGGCAGCACCGTCCAGATCAACCACGTGTAGCCACTGCGCACCCTCGCGCTGCCAGCG
>DAICZM010000360.1 GCA_027311145.1 Ktedonobacterales bacterium | reverse complement strand
ATGCAGCGCATGATTGAGGCACTGGACAAAAAGGGCGATGGCGGTGCGGGCGACATCCTGCGTCAGGTGAGCGAGCAGGGAGAACTGGCCCGTGATCTAGCCTATCGTCTCTACACGCTTTGCGAACGCAAAGGATGGGCTAGTGAGGCACTGGCCTACAACAGTCTGGTTACATCGTGGTCGGAGATTAGCCGCTTGGCACGACGCGAGGCTAGCGATACAGGCTTGTGGGAAGCCACCTTTTTAGGATAGGAAGATGATTGTACAGAGGATGCGTAGAAGAGAACTTGCATACATAGCGCGCAGACCCACAGCAGGCCGTTTCCTTTGAAAAAGGCAATCATAGTGAACATGGGCGGAAAGGTACTATTAAATGGCACAGAGCAATCACGAGCGCGTCGGACATGCGCTCACCTTGTTAAATGAGGGACTGCGGCCCTTTGTCGAGCGCGAACTGCTGGCGAAATATGGGCCACGCTGGCAGTATGAGGCCGTCAAATCACTGCGCGAGCAGCATCTTCCCGACAACGACGACGGTGTTCATCTGGATACGCAAGGGCTACTGCTCATTGTGTGGGATCAGTGGAATGCCGTGTTTAGTAAGGCTCTGGGCCATGCCGAGCGCAGTCTGGTGAGCGAACTGCGAACCACCCGCAACAAGTGGGCGCATCAGGAAGCCTTTAGCACCGATGACGCATATCGCGCCCTCGATAGTATGCAACGCCTGCTCACGGCGATCTCGGCGGCGCAGCAAGCGAGCGAGATTGAGCGGCAGAAATATGAACTGATGCGCGTGCGCTTTGAAGAGCAGGTTCGCAACGAGACGCGCAAGGGGGCAGTGGCTCCCGTAGAAGGGCGTCCGAGCGGCGGCTTGCGTCCCTGGCGCGAGGTCGTCACACCGCATCCCGATGTCGCCTCTGGTCGCTATCAGCAGGCCGAGTTCGCGGCAGACCTGGCCCAGGTGCATCGCGGCGTTGGCTCCGACGAGTACCGTGTCCCACGCGACTTCTTTCAGCGCACCTATCTGACGCAAGGTTTGCGCACACTGCTGGTCACAGCCCTGCAACGCTTGAATGGCACGGGCGGCGACCCGGTGGTTGATCTGCAAACGAACTTCGGCGGTGGCAAAACGCATTCGCTGCTGGCTCTCTATCACCTCTTTGCAGGTGTTCCCGTCACTGATCTGGTCGGCATGGAATCTGTCCTTGCCGAAGCGGGAGTGACACGTCCGCCAGCGGCACGCCGTGCGGTCCTGGTGGGCTATGAACTCTCTCCAGGACAGACCCGCGAGAAGCCCGATGGCTGTGTTGTGCATACGCTGTGGGGAGAACTGGCCTGGCAACTGCTTGGCCGTGAGGGCTATGCGCTGGTGGCTCAGGCTGATCGGCAAGGCGTCAGTCCAGGTTCAGAAGTCTTACGCACGCTGTTTGTGCAGGCGTCCCCGTGCCTGATTTTGATTGATGAATGGGTCGTTTTTGTGCGCCAACTGTATGACGTGGCGGGCTTGCCTGCTGGATCGTTTGACGCCAATCTCAGTTTTGCCCAGGCCCTTACCGAAGCCGCCAAAGCAGCTCCCCAAACGCTGGTGGTAGCGACCATTCCCGCCTCGGACAATGAACTAGGGGGCGAAGGTGGACGCGAGGCGGCGATACGCCTCAAGAATATCTTTGGGCGCGTCGAGTCTCCCTGGCGACCTGCCGAAGCGGAAGAGGGCTTTGAGATCGTGCGCCGTCGCCTCTTCCAACCCATCACACAACCATCACTGTTTGTCGCCCGTGATGCCGTGGCTAAAGCCTTCGTCGAGTTGTACCGCACACAGCCGCAAGAGTTCCCTGCTGAATGCCGCGATAGCGACTACGAGCGACGTATCCAATCGGCCTATCCCATTCATCCCGAACTCTTCAACCGCCTCTACCGCGATTGGTCCACCATCGATCAGTTTCAGCGCACTCGTGGCGTCTTGCGTCTGATGGCAGCCGTGGTGCATACCTTGTGGGAACAACAGGATGGCAGCCTGCTCATTTTGCCCGCCACCGTGCCGATGCACGCCGGTAGTGTGCAATTTGAATTGACGCGCCACCTGGAAAACAGTTGGACGCCCGTGATTGAAAAGGACGTGGATGGTCCCCACGCGCTACCCTTGCGGCTCGATAACGATAACACCACGCTTGGCCGCTACTCCGCCAGTCGGCGCGTGGCCCGCACGATCTTTCTCGGCTCAGCCCCCGTTCCGCAGAATCCGAACAAGGGATTGACCGAAGACCTCATCAAACTGGGCTGTGTGCAGCCGGGGGAGAGTGTTGCCACTTTTGGCGATGCCTTGCGCCGCCTCTCCGATCAGGCCACCCATCTCTACCTCAATGGACAACGCTATTGGTACGCGACGCAACCGAGTGTGACGCGACTGGCGCAGGACCGGGCGGCACAGCAAGACGAGGACCGTGTCTACCAGGAAATCGAGCAACGTCTCCGCAGCGAACAAAGCACCCGTGGCGACTTTGCCAGAGTGCATGTCTGTCCGGCGTCTGGTGCCGATATTGCTGATGACGAGATGGCAACGCGCTTGGTGCTGCTCAAGCCCGAACTCACCCACGCCTTACGCGATCAGCAGAGCAGCGCACGCGAGGCCGCCAGGCAGATGCTCGACATGCGTGGCAACACGCCGCGCAACTACCGCAACACGCTGATCTTTCTCGCGGCTGATCGCAACCGTTTGGAAGACTTGAAACAGGGTGTGCGCCAATATCTCGCCTGGGACTCGATCTGGCAGGAGAGCGAAACGCTCAATCTGGACGCCTTCCAGCGCAATCAGGCTATGACCAAACGCGAGGAGGCCCACAAGAGTGTCGAGGCCCGCATCCCGGAAACCTACCTCTGGCTGCTCATGCCCGACCAGCCCGACCCGCACAAAGCGGACTACCTGGGAGAGTTGAAGTTGCAGCCGCAACCCCAAAGCACGCTGGCCCAAAACGCCAGTCGCCGCCTCAAGAGTGAGGAACTGCTGATTACGCAGTACGCTGGAACATTGCTACGTGCTGAACTAGATCGCATCCCCCTCTGGAAGGACAATCATCTCAGCATCAAAGAACTGGCAGATTACTTTGCCCGCTACGTCTACCTGCCGCGCCTAAAAAACAGCGAGGTACTGCTGAATGCCATCCGTGACGGCGTGCAATCACAGGTATGGGAGCAGGAAACCTTCGCCTATGCCGAGAGCTACGATGCAGAGCGCAACCGTTATTTGGGCCTCAAAGCGGGACAAACGATCAGCCTGAGCGTCATCGCCAGCAGCCTTGTGGTAAAACCGGCAGTTGCCCCTGCGCAACTGGCCGCCGACGCTGCTCCCAAAGCAAGCATTCTCCCTTCGTCATCGAATATCATCTATGCTGAAACACCACCACGCACTGGCCCTGTCGTCGTCGAGCGCAACAGTGCTAGTGGTGCGGAGCTAACGCCGCCCGTCGGCTCTGTGGCCCAACCATTCATCCCAATTGCGTCTCCGCCCCTTGTCAGAGCAGAGGAAGTGCCACCACATCGCTTCTATGGTTCCGTCAAGATTGACCCACGCCGCATGGGAACCGATGCAGGCAAGCTCATGGAAGAGGTCATCAAGCATCTGACCAGCCTGACTCACGCGAACGTCACAATCACGCTGGAAATACAGGCGATGCTCCCTGATGGTGTGCCGCTCGATGTCGTGCGGACGGTGACGGAGAACTGTCGCACGTTGCGCTTTGACGGCTATGGATTTGAAGAAGAGTAAGGTTACCTATCATGCATACAGTGCAAGAAACGCCCAGAGCGACTCCGTGGCAACTCTTTCGCCTCTGGGGTCTGATTGGTTTGCAGTCGTTTGGCGGTGGGGCTTCCACCGTCTTTCTTATTCAGCGCACGTTTATCGATCAACAACGCTGGATGACGATCGAAGAGTTTTCTCAATACTGGAACCTCTGTCTTTTTACGCCCGGCATCAATATTGTGGCGATGACAGTGCTGATTGGACGCAAACTTAGCGGGTGGCGTGGTGTTGTTGCTTCACTGCTGGGTCTGCTCTTGCCGAGCGCGACGATTACTTGTCTTCTCGCCGCAGGTTTTGTGCTTGTGCAGCATTCACGGGCAGTGCAGGCCATCCTGCGCGGCGTCATTCCAGCAACGGCGGGCATTATGTTTCTCGTCGCGGTCAATTTCGCGCGCCCAATTGTGCAACGTGAATATAAGCTGGGCATCACGGCTCTCAGTCTGAGCCTTGCCATCATGTTTGCCAGCGCGGCAGCCTTGCTGATTTTCAAACTCTCGGTGATCGTCTTGCTGCTCAGCGTTGCCCTGCTGGGGGCAATGATCTTTACACCCTGGCGCAGCGTGAAACGCACCCCGCCTACACCGGCTCCTGAGATAGCCGAGGAAGGGAATGTGCGCCATGATTAGTCCACTGCTATATTTTCTGCTCTTTTTGAAAGCCTCCCTTTTTTCAACGGGTGGGTTTAGCAATCTGCCAAGTTTGCATCAAGACTTGCTTGCCAATGGTTGGGCGGTTGAGGCTGATTTTGGCGAATCGATAGCGATTGGGCAGATCAGCCCCGGCCCTAATGGTTTGTGGGTGATTAGCCTAGGCTACCTGACCTATGGCTATCTCGGAGCGTTCTTGGCCCTGGTGGCGATCACGCTGCCCGCCCTGCTCGTCTTGGCGGTTGCGACGGGCTATCATCGTATCGAGCAACAAAAATGGGTTCCGGGCCTGATGAAAGGCATCTCGTTGGGCGTGGTCGGCATTACGCTCACCGTTTGTTGGACAATTATTCGCCAACCGGGGACTGACTGGCGCGGCTGGATTATCGCGTGTGTGGCCTTTGGGCTTGCGCTCACGCGTAAGGTGAACCTGCTCATCATTTTAGGTTTGGCGGGCTTAGCTGGCTACGTATTGTACAGGTAGTGCACTGTCAAACGTGATTGCACACGTTTTTTGTGTAAGGAAACAAGGACAAGTGCATGGGGAGGTCTTTGGGCCGTCGTCACGTTGTGTGAACAGACGGGCAACCACAAGGGTCAATACTGTTCAAATAGAAGCAATCGGTCTGCGGTGTGGAGGGTGTGTTGCTTTACCC
>DAICZM010000035.1 GCA_027311145.1 Ktedonobacterales bacterium | reverse complement strand
CCATCAAACCGAGCGGACGAGCCAGCACGAGCGCAGCTGTCGAGGCTAAAATGACATTGTTGGCCGTACTATATGGGCGACGCATTTTCGCAACCGCCATCGCAGAAAGCCCGGTCAGCATGCCCGCTACCGCTAGATTCGTCCCACAGCGTTCGTGGATTGCCAACTCAGGTTGCGTCGTGCGTAATAGCCCTAATGCTTCTTGTGCTGTTGGTAAGACTGCCTCACTGGGTACATCGCCAAAGACAAAGAAACCAGCCGCAAACGAGATGCCAGAAAGACGCGCTTCTGGAAATTTCTTTGCCAGCAGGACAATCGTTGCATGCTCCAGGGCATGGTTCTGCTTGACAGCACCGCCCAGGAGCATCTGTTGTGCCACTTGCACAACCGGATTAATAGAACTCATTGCCACAAACCTTCCATTTATGTACCATACGTGATATTAAAAGCCACGGCTTCGTCACCAAAACTGATGACATCACCATCATTGAGCATCACAATCTGGTAGATACGAACGCCATTGAGCAAAGTCCCGTTGGCACTTTGCAAATCCTCCAGATACCAATGCCCGTTGTCGAACCAGAGACGTGCATGGCGGCGCGAAACGGTGCGCCCGGGGATAACAAAATCGTTGCCGTTTGTGCGCCCAATCGTCGTCATATTCTGATGAAAACGATACGAACGTCCACCTAATGAGCCACCCTGTATTGAAAGGCGTGCAAGGATCGGGAGGCCATTGGGGCCAAGGTAGCGATCCATTGCCGCCCCTTTATTTGAGAGATCATCTCCACACGTCGTGCAATAAAGACGTGAACTGGGATTCTGCGCCCCACAACGGAAGCACGTAATCATCACACCATTGCTTGGCCCCGCATTGATGGGCAACGAGGGCACACCGCCAATACCCGAATTGCTCGGACTATTGCCAGAAAACGAGGGCACACCGCCAATGCCTGAACTGCTCGGCGTGTTCCCAGGAGAGGGGAACACATTCGCCGCTGGCGTCTGAGGCGGCTGCTGTTGGCGCATATCTACCCCTTGCTGAGGCGTAAAATACATGCCAAGCCGTCCCGAACGTGATAACGAGATATTAGAGGCAGCCATTGCACCCGTCAATGCCTCTACAAGCTCTTCCATTGATTGATAACGCTCGTATGGTTGCTTTGCCGTCATTTGCAACACAACATGCGTAATTGGGGCTGGCACATGCATCGCCGTTAACATATCGACAGGCAACGGGTCCTGTACATGCTTCATGGTGATCGTCAGCGGGTTATCTCCAACAAACGGGACTCTACCAGTCAGGCAGTGAAACAGCACAATACCGAGCGAATAAATATCGCTCCGCCGATCTACAGCAACACCCGTACTCTGCTCTGGTGACATATATTGTGGTGTGCCAATACCAGTGCCAACCCGTGTCAGATTGGTCGTTCCTTCTAATATTTTCGCGATACCAAAATCCGAGAGTAGCAGATGCCCATCTTTGCGCACGAGCATATTAGCAGGTTTGACATCACGATGGATAATGCCATTGCGATGCGCGCACGCCAGGCCTTCTGCCGCTTGAATAACATAGTCAATTGCTTCGGCAGCTGGCAGTGGGCCTTTCAAGCGATCCTTCAGTGTGCCGCCATCGACATATTCCATCACAATATAAGTAATATTATCCTGCTCACCAAAATCATGGATTTGCACAATATTGGGGTGTGCCAATTTCGCGACCGACCTAGCTTCTTGCTCAAAACGCTTCACGAAGATGGGGTCGCGGGCATGATATGCGGGCAAGACCTTAACTGCTACATAGCGTTCAAGATTCGGCTGGTATGCTTTGAAGACTGTCGCCATGCCACCGGCTCCGATACGCTCGACAATGCGAAAATGCCCCAGCGACTTGCCAATCAGCGCATTCAAATCATCGCCTTTACTCGGTTGGCGAGGATAGAGATTTCCTTCCATACTCGTGACAACTCCCTTTACTCCTGCCATATGCTTCCATTATAGACTTGCAACATCTATAGCACCATCCTCTCTACTATACATGTTGCAAGCTTCCCCACATCTCCCACTGGATGGTTTTGGTATTTCACGGTCTCTCTGAGAGAGAAACAGCCGTCTACAAAAAACGTGTATGATTTTTCATCCCTGATTATACAGAGATTAACGTACTCTGTCGAGAGAAAACCAAACCATTCCTATCCTTCTAGCAAGAGGGTTTCAGGGTCTTCCAATAACTCCTTCACGTTCACCAGGAAACGCACCGCCTCACTGCCATCGACGATGCGATGGTCGTATGAAAGGGCAAGATACATCATTGGGCGAATGACCACCTGCCCGTTCAAGGCTATCGGCCGCTGCTCGATCTTATGCATACCAAGAATACCCACCTGTGGGCCATTCAAAATCGGCGTCGAGAGCAATGAACCAAAAATACCACCATTCGTGATCGTGAAGGTTCCGCCTTGTAACTCTGGCAATGTCAAGGCATTCGTCCTGGCACGCTTGGCAAGGTCAGCAATTTCGCGCTCAATCTCGGCAAAACTCTTGCGATCCGCATCGCGCACCACCGGCACGACTAGCCCCTCATCCGCTCCTACCGCAATGCCAATATCATAGTAATGCTTAATGAGCATCTCGTTGCCCTGAATCTCGGCATTTAGACGTGGATAGGCTTTCAATGCCCCTACAACGGCTTTTGTAAAAAATGACATGAAGCCGAGAGAGACTTGATGCCGCTCTTTAAATGCATCTTTACGCCGTGTGCGAATATCCATCACCGCTGTCATATCAATCTCATTAAATGTCGTCAGCATCGCCGCCGTGTGTTGCGCCTCTACCAGACGCTGTGCAATGGTCTGACGCCGCCGCGACATACGCACCCGTTCCTCACGGCGAGACGGGGTCACTGCCAGAGCTGCCGCTCCCGACGCGCTTGTCGGCTGTGACATAGGCAGTGTCTGCGTTTGCGCCACGACCTCAGGGGCCACTGCGGCAGCTAATGGTTGGCGCGCCTGCTCAAGGTAAGACAGCACATCTTCCTTCGTCACACGCCCATGTGGACTACTCCCCTTGACCTGTGCCAGGTCTACATTATTTTCAGCGGCGATGCGCCGTGCCAGCGGTGAGGGTGGACGATTTCCATCCCCACTGGCCGCTCCCGTTTGCCCACCCGCAGACACCGCCGGCTGCTCTGAAGCAGGGGGAAGCCCCACGCTGACAGAGGCCACACCATTTGTCGTCCCCGTTACACTGTCGGCAATCACACCGAGGATGTCACCGACCGCAACAACATCACCAACCTGTTTCAAAACACGTTGCAAAACACCACTGCGCTCTGCGGCAATATCTACATTCACTTTATCTGTCTCTAGCTCGACCAATGCATCGCCCTGACGAACGGCATCACCTTCATGCTTGAGCCAATTAGCAATCGTTGCGTCTACTATTGATTCCCCCAAGACCGGGACACGAATTTCAACGGACATGATTTCCTCCACGCTGACTGACAGAAAGGCTCATCGCCTCCTGGATGATCTGCTCTTGCTCAGCCATATATAAATCCCAAAAGCCGGTCGCAGGACTTGAGCGTTCTGGACGCGATATGACATCCAGCAAGCGCGAACCCAGCAATGGGGCCAACTGTGGCGCAAGGTAGTTCCACGCCCCCATATTGCGCGGCTCTTCCTGCACCCAGACAATTTCCTCTACATTTGGATAACGGCTAATGACCTGCTGCAATGCCTCCGCCGGAAAAGGATATAACAGCTCTATACGCACGATAGCAACATCATCATGGACTGCACGCCGCTCATGCGCCAACAAATCGATGGCCACTTTGCCCGTACAGAGGATTATGCGTTTGACACGTCGCACATTCACACGTGTTTTCGCATCATCAAGCACGGCCTGAAATGTTTCTTCCGCCAGCTCTAACAAACGTGAGGAAGATAATGGATGGCGTAGCAGACTCTTTGGTGTCATCACGATCAGTGGGCGCGGAGACGGCTGCAAGGAGAACGCCTGCAAACGCAACAGATGGTAATATTGTGCCGCCGTGCTACAATTGGCAACACGCCAGTTCTCTTCTGCCGACAATTGCAGGTAGCGTTCTAGGCGCGCGCTGGAGTGTTCCGGTCCCTGCCCCTCATAACCATGTGGAAGTAATAAGACCAGCGATGATTGCTGTCGCCATTTTGCACGTGCCGAGGCAATAAATTGATCAATGATAACTTGCGCACTATTGGCAAAATCACCAAATTGCGCCTCCCATAAGACAAGTGACTCGGGGCGACGTACACTATACCCATACTCAAAACCCAACGCCCCCGCCTCACTTAATGGACTGTTATAAATGGAGAACGATGCCCTCGCATCAGCCAGATGCTGTAATGGCACATACCGCTCTCCATCCTGGTTATGTAGTACCGCATGCCGATGGCTAAATGTTCCACGCTCCACATCCTGCCCAATTAGGCGAATCGGCGTCCCTTCAGCCAGCATGCCGGCAAAGGCGAGCGACTCGGCTTGTCCCCAATCAATGCCACCATCGGGGCCAAGTGTCGTCGCACGACGTTGCAACGTGCGAGCCAGCTTCGGCTGGATGGTAAAACCCTTCGGCCATGTCAGTAAATCTTGATTCCAGGCCGTTAACTGCTCTGCACTTACCTGTAGTGGTCTTTCTTGCCCGTAATAAGCACCATTACGAGTATCTGAAACCTCTGGCTCTGCTGGGGAATTGCTATCAGCCTCTCGTTTGGCCTGATCCAGCACTGCCAGCACATCCCGCATCATCTGCTCTGCATCTTCGCTCGTAATCATACCGCGCTGCTCGAGTTGACGCGCGTACAATTCTCGCACCGTTGGGTGCGTGCGGATCACCTCATACATCTGCGGCTGCGTAAATGCTGGCTCATCACCTTCATTATGGCCCCAACGACGATACCCGACCAAATCAATCAAAATATCCTTGTGAAAGGTATCGCGATACGCAAAGGCCATGCGCACTGCGGTCAGGCATGCTAATGGATCATCGGCATTGACGTGAATGATCGGAATTTCAAAACCTTTCGCCAGATCGCTGGCAAAATGCGTCGAACGCCCATCCTCAGGATCAGTGGTAAAGCCGAGTTGATTGTTGACAATAATATGGATGGTTCCGCCAACCCAGTATCCACGCAAATGCCAGAGATTCAGCGTCTCTGCCACAACACCCTCGCCCGGAAAAGCAGCATCACCATGAATGAGCAGTGGGAGCGTATGATCGACATCCTGCAAAGGGACGCCGGCAACAGTCGTGATCTCCTGTGTAGCACGCGCCATCCCCTCGATGACGGGATTCACAAATTCAAGGTGACTGGGATTTGGGGCCAGCAGGACTTTCAATGCCACATCCGCTTCCTCGCCAAGCACCTGTTCCGCTCCTAAATTATATTTGACATCACCCGTCCAGCCAAGCCCAAAGTTCTCAGTCAGAGGCGAGCCTTCCTCATGCCTGGCATGCGCAAACTCGCTCAAAATCGTCGCATAGGGCTTGCCTAGCACATGCGTTAACACATTTAAGCGTCCTCGGTGGGCCATTCCGATAATCACTTCATGGGTTTCCGAGTCCAACGCCCCACTGATGATTTCGTCAAGCATTGGAACCAGCATATCTGTGCCTTCTATCGAGAAACGCTTCTGCCCGGCAAATGTCTGATGCAAATAGCGTTCAAAGCCTTCTACCTGTGTTAAACGTTTTAAGAGCTTGCGTGCATCGGTCGCACCCGGTATTTCCGCATATTGCTGCAAGCCAACAGCATCACGCAACCAGAGTCGCTCTTCAGAACGTTTCACCTGATCGAACTCATAACTAATCGAGCCTGAATACATAGCACGCAGCGCATTAATCGCGTCTAGCGCATGGCGCGCCCCTTCAGCTGCATGTCCACCAACCACCGTTGGCGGCAATTGGAGTAGATCATCTTCACGCAAGCCATGTGTCTCTAGCAACAACGCCGGGTCTCCCAATGGCTCACTTCCCAACGGGTCGAGATGCGCCCCAAGGTGACCTCTCTCACGTAGTGCATGCGCAAAAGCTGAGGCCGCCACAATATGCACCACATCCGTCACGGGAACTTCAGGAGAACGCGACAGCGGGGTGCTTGTGGCCACTTCGCCTACACCCTCGCCGTGTTGTGCCAATTGTGGCTCCTTTGTCCACGACGCAAAAACTGCACGGGTGGCCTCATCCACTGTTGCAGGGTTCTGTTTATATCGCTCATATAAATCTAAAACATAGCCTGCATTTGGTCCATAAAATGTGTCTAGATCGTTCATAAAATTCCTTTTATATCACATGCCAGTTCGCTGCCAGCCTTGCATCTTTACCGACTCCACACAGACAAACTGGGAGTTCTTCTATAGTATAGTACTTTTTAATTGATGTGTAGTAGCCCTGGAGAAAGCGGCCACAAGCTATTGTGTTGTTCCGCTCTCTATGGTATCATAGAAATGTCACTGCACGGGTGAGCTACTGCACAGAAAAATGTTGGAGCAATCCACAGTCCGCTTACCCCCATACGAGACAAAAGCGAAGATGGAGCCAGTACGCTCAGATGAACATGCCCTAGAGAGTTCGGGGTTGGTGAAACCGAATACATGTTTTGAGCCGAACATCACTCCTGAGCAGCCAGCCGAAACTCACAGTAGGCCTGGTCGGGCCCTTCCCGTTATCTGAAGGACACGTCTTTTCTTTCTCTGCGCCTAGTAGCTATCAGGCCGCAAAAGAGTGACGTGCTAAAGTGTGGCATCTCATGTGAGCATGAAACAATGAGGGTGGTACCACGGGAGTTCCTCTCGTCCCTACACAGGGCGAGGGGGTTTTTTTATGACTGACACAACCTTACATTACAGGACAGGACAGGGGAGCCTCGACAATGAAGACTAAGCTACTCTATCATGAAAATAGCTTTACCTACGAATGCACGGGCACAATCGTCGCCGTCGAGGGAGACGAAGTAGCTCTCGATGCCACCGTTTTCTATCCCGGCGGCGGCGGACAAATGGCAGACCGTGGCATTCTTTCTTGGGATAACCAGCGCGTGCAGGCCAATGTCATCGCCATGAATAAACGCAACGATGTCGTATGGCATACATTGGACTGCACACCGCCCACCCTCGGCACGGCAATCGTAGGAACCATTGACTGGGATTTCCGCTATCAAATGATGCGCACCCACACAGCCCTCCATATCTTATGCGGGATTATCTGGCATGAATTCGGTGTCCAAGTCACGGGAGGACAAATGTATCCCGACCGCGCACGCATGGACTTTGCGATGGAAAACCTGGATAAAGAGCGCATTGCCACTATCGAGCAGAAAATTAATGAGGCCATTGAGGCCGATTATCCCATTCGCGTCTATACGCTGCCACGCGAAAAAGCCTTTGCGATACCAGACCTGGTACGCACGAAAATCAATCTCTTGCCACCCACGATTGAAGAGGTTCGCATTGTAGAAATCGTTGGCCTCGACCTTCAGGCCGACGGTGGCACACACGTCAACCATACCAAAGAGGTCGGTGGTATCAAAATTACGAAAACCGAGAATAAGGGACGGATCAACAAACGCCTGGAGATTATGCTCACCAATCGGCAATAAGCTTCGTCTCACGTCTCGCTCTTAATACTGTTTTTTAGCAGACTGTCATGCCATTGATGCTACCAGTAGTAGCCCTAGCATGGATGCAGAGGAGGATACAGTGTCTGTTCGATCAAGCGTCTTCCGTCCGGTAACACCTGCCGATAGAGTCGATTATCCCGCCTTGGAACGAACCATCCAACACTGGTGGGATACTCACCAAGTGCGCCAACACTACCTGAAACGCAATGAAAAAAGCGAAAAACGCTACTCTTTTCTTGACGGACCCATTACCGCAAATAACCCAATGGGCGTTCATCATGCCTGGGGTCGCACCTACAAAGACCTTTATCAGCGTTATCGCACCATGCAGGGCTACAAACAACGCTACCAGAACGGTTTCGACTGTCAGGGTTTATGGGTCGAGGTCAATGTCGAGCAAGAACTCGGCCTACAAACGAAACGTGATATCGAAGCCTATGGCATCGCCGAATTCGTCGAACGCTGTAAAGAACGCGTCTATACCTATTCACGCCGTCAAACCGAGCAATCGATCCGTCTGGGTTACTGGATGGATTGGGGCCATGACTACTTTACGATGTCTGACGAGAATAACTACACCATCTGGTCTTTCCTCAAAAAATGCCAGGAGCGTGACCTGATCTACAAGGGGCGCGACGTCATGCCCTGGTGTCCGCGTTGTGCAACAGGTATCTCGAACATGGAAATGGAGTCAGAGGGCTATAAAGAAGTGGCCCATCTGAGTCTCTATGTACGCTTTCCTTTGACAAACCGCCCTGGCGAATATCTGCTGGCCTGGACAACAACGCCCTGGACGCTCGCCGCCAATGTTGCCGCCGCGGTACATCCTGACCTGCCCTACGTAAAAGTTGAGCAGGATGGCGAATTCTATTACCTCGCTGAAGCTCTACTACCTCTTCTCAAGGCCCTCAAGGGTCGCGACAAAGGTGAATATCACGTAGTAGAGACACTCAAAGGCAGCGATATGGTCGGTTGGGGCTATCGTGGTCCTTTTGACGAACTGCCAGCAGAGCAAGGCATTGTCCATAGCGTCGTGCCCTGGAAAGAGGTCAGTGCCAGCGAAGGGACAGGCATTGTTCACATTGCCCCCGGCTGTGGTCGCGAAGACTTCGGCCTCTCAAAAGAATTTCAGTTAGCAGTCGTTGCTCCCGTTGACGAATTTGGCGTCTACCTTGACGGCTATGACTGGCTCACAGGACAACAGGCATCGCAGGTCGGTCAACAGGTTGCCGAAAATCTGACGAAAAAAGGCTTGCTCTACCGTCCACAGAACTACAAGCACCGCTACCCGACCTGCTGGCGTTGTAAAACCGAACTGATCTTCCGCCTCGTTGACGAATGGTTCATCTCGATGAAGACCCTGCGTTACGAGATCATGGAGGTTGTTCGCCAGATCAAGTGGATTCCCGCATTTGGTCTGGAGCGCGAGTTGGACTGGCTCACCAATATGGATGACTGGATGATCTCTAAAAAACGCTATTGGGCTTGGCATTGCCCATCTTCGATTGCCACGCATGCGGCACATTTGAGGTCATCGGCAGTCAGGAAGAACTCAAGATGCGTGCGGTCACAGGCTGGGAGAGCTTTGAGGGCCATACCCCACATCGACCTTGGGTGGATGCCATCAATGTTGCCTGTAAAACATGCGGTGCACTCGTGTCACGCATCAAAGATGTCGGCAACCCCTGGCTTGATGCTGGCATTGTTCCTTACTCAACGCTGCACTATCGCAGCAATCGGCCCTATTGGGAACAATGGTTTCCAGCAGATTTCGTGACTGAGTCGTTTCCAGGCCAATTTAGAAACTGGTTCTACTCGATGCTGGTCATGAGTACCGTTATGGAGAACACCAACCCGTTCAAAACCTTGTTTGGCTTCGCGACACTGATGGGCGAGGATGGTACGCCCATGCATAAATCAAAAGGCAATCTGGTCGTCTTCGATGATGCGGCTGATCGAGTTGGCTCCGATACGATGCGCTGGCTCTACACCAATCACGCCCCAGAGCAAAACTTGAACTTCCCACGCATCCCCAGCGAGACGGACATGGAGAAAGCCACCCAGTCTGGCATGCCCGTTCGTCTGAGCGAAAAATGGATGCTGGTGCGCCGCACACTGGACAAGATCTGGAACGTCTACTGGTTCTTTGTCACCTATGCCAATATCGATCTGTTCGACCCAACACAACACCACCTTGCCGTCGCGCAACGTAGCGAGCTAGACCGCTGGATTCTCTCAGAGCTACAGTTGACGATCCGCTCCGTCACAAACGGCCTGGAACAGTATGATACGGTCAAGCCTTCTGAGGCGATGCAGACCTTCCTGGATGATCTCTCCAACTGGTATCTCCGTCGTAGCCGTGAGCGCATCTGGGTCTCTGGGATGACACAAGATAAGGTCTCTGCCTATCTGACCCTCTACGAATGCCTGACTACGCTCATCACGCTACTCGCGCCGTTCATGCCGTTTGTCACTGAAGAACTCTACCAAAACCTGGTTCGCAATGTGAATCCACAGGCGTCTCTGAGCGTTCATCTCTGCGATTGGCCACACGTTCATGAAGCCTTGATCGATGAGCAACTGACGAACGACACGCACCTCGTGATGCGCATCGTTGGCTTAGGTCGTGCCGCTCGCGAAAAGGCGCAGATCAAGGTGCGTCAACCACTCCATGCCCTTTATGTGCGCGTTCCTAGTATAGCAGAGGAAGAAGCCGTCGTGCGCCTGAGTGCGCAGGTCCTTGAAGAACTCAATATCAAAGAACTCAAGCTCATGAGCGGAGACAGCGATATGCTTTCCTATATGCTCAAACCGCAAGTCAAGGTACTTGGCCCTAAATATGGCCAACTGGTACAAAAAATCCTGACAGCATTCAAATCCTTTGATGCTCATGATACCCAGGTAGCAGCGCGCCAATTGAGTGAGACAGGCAAACTCGTCTTAACGGTCGATGCCGTTGATGGCACACAGGTCGAACTCTTAGCCGACGAGGTCGATATCATTGCGACTGCACGTCCCGGCTTTGTCACAGCTGAAGAACATGGCTACATCGTGGCATTAGAAACCACGATCACCGCTGAACTGCGGCAGGAAGGCATCGTGCGCGACCTGACACACTACATCCAGGATATGCGCAAAAAAGCGGGTCTCAATATAGAAGACCACATTGGGCTGGCCTTCTATACCGAGGACATTGAACTGGCGCATATGCTGGTAGAGTACGGTGAAACGATCAAAGCGGAAACACTAGCGGAGTATGCCTTGGTTTCAATTAGCCAGGAAAATATGCCGCCGTTTGAAGAAAGCTACCGCGAGGCAATCTCTCCCCGTGCCATGAAAAAACTGGAAAACTACACAGTTGAGGTCGTTATCGGCAAGATGTAACAACATATACCAGGAGGCAGGGAGAGCGATTGCTCTCTCTGCCTCTTATACGTTTCACGTCTCTCTTGAGAGGAGACCAAGTAGCATTATGCTTATAGGCATTTTGACACGATGCAAAGGACATTAACGATGAATCTCACAACACTTCTCAACGATAGCCAACACCGCGAACAGCCACTTCCCACCGGCCCATGGATCATGACACAGCAATGGCATGAATTATTGTTTGCACATTGGCCCATCGCTCCCGCAAAACTACGCCCGCTTCTCCCCACTAGCTTGCCACTCGATACCTTTGAGCAACAAGCCTGGGTTGGTATTGTCCCTTTCCGCATGAGCGATGTTCGCCCACGCGGCATCCCTGCGGTACGTGGGCTATCCTTTTTCCCTGAACTCAACGTGCGTACCTATGTAACCCTCAATGGGATCCCTGGCGTCTATTTCTTTAGCCTAGATGCAGATAACCCAATTGCAGTCGCATTAGCACGCTCTTTGTTTCACCTACCCTACTTCAATGCCCGTATGCGTTGCCAGCGTTCAGGTGATACGATCACCTACCGCAGCTATCGCACTCATCAACATGCACCACACGCAGCCTTTGTCGCAAGCTATCGTCCTACCGCCCCTGTCACTTATGCAGCACGCAATACACTCCCTCACTGGCTCACGGAACGCTATGCCCTTTACACTGTCATCGGTCAACATATCTATCGTGGAGATATTCATCATCCGCAATGGCCGCTTCAGGCAGCAGAAATTGATATCACGTGCAATACACTCGCTGCAGGACACGCGCTTGACTTGCCCGATACAGCACCATTGCTCCATTACGCGCATATGCAAGAAGTACTCATCTGGCCGCTCCAGCGCGTCATATAAAGCCCAAAAGCCCCGGGAGCGGGTGCTACAAATGCTACAAACGTTGCCATTCGTGATAACGTAAGGTATTATAGACGAATATATGCATCATCACGGTGTTTCCTGGCAAGAAAGATTTTAACATTTATGCTTCTCACAACAGCACGCCTCTTTTTGCGTGAGTTTGAAGAGAATGATTGGCAAACAATCCTCTCCTATCAATCTCACCCACTCTACCTGCGCTATAATCCCTGGACGCATCGAACAGAAGACGATGTGCGCCACTTTGTACATACCTTTATAACATGGCGCGAGGAAAACCCTCGCAGCAAATTTCAATTGGCGATTATTCTCAAAGCCAACGGACAGCTCATTGGCAACTGCGGCATCCGCATGAAGGCTCTCCATGCCTGGGAAGCCGATATTGGCTATGAACTCGATCATCGTTTCTGGGGCAGAGGTTATGCCACCGAAGCAGCCCAGGCATTACTCACCTTTGGTTTTAATGATCTCCGCCTCCATCGCATCTGGGCAAAATGTATCGCAGAGAATACCGCTTCCGCCCATGTCCTACAAAAAATTGGCATGCAACAAGAGGGACATTTCCGTGAAGACGAAAGGATGAAGAATCGCTGGTGGGATACTCTACATTATGCTATCCTGGAGCATGAATGGCAGGCACAAAAGGAACGAGCGTAACACACTCATAAGGGAAGCCAGACACTGAAAGTGCTTCCCTGGCCCGGAGTGCTATCCACCGTGATACGCCCACCCAGTTGTGTCATAATCGTCTCGGCAATCGCCAGACCCAAGCCGGTGCCCTCTCGCGAACGTGCGCGATCCGCACGATAAAAACGCTCAAAAATGTGTGGCAAATCAAGCTCATCAATACCAATACCCACATCACAGACATGGATAACCGCTTCATGCCCCACTCGTTCCAGAGCAACCGTGATACGTGGCGGGTCCTTGCTATCAATATGATCAAATGATGAGTATTTAATAGCGTTATCAAGCAAAATCAGTAGTACCCGCCGTATGCTCTCTTCATCATACGAAACACGCAAGGGTTCTATATGCCCAACTTCGAGCTGTAATGCTGAGCCTTCAACACGCATACGTCCACGCAAATGACGCACAAGTTGCAAGACGGTATGGTCTAATTCAACCGCACTAGCGTTTCCCACAACCTCTTCAACCTTATGCTCCGTGGAGACAAAAGGCCTGGTATCACTATTGGCATCCGCACGCGCGAGCAAAAGCAATTCCTCCACCAAACGCGCCAGCAGTAAGGTCTCCTCGTAGGCATCAGACAACATCACCCGTCGCTCTTCTAATGGCAACTCATCGCTATGACGCTGCAAAAATGCGAGATTGCCCTGCACGGTCGTCAATGGGGCGCGGAGTTCATGCGAAGCATCGGCCACAAAACGCCGCTGTACATTAGTCGCTTTCTCTAAATTCTCCAGCATTTCATTAAATGCATCGATCACTTGCGACATCTCGTCTTGCCCTATATACCCTGTCACACGCTGATGCAGGTTGCCAATCTTTTTTCCACGCGCTGTTTCCATAGCAATTGAGCGTGCAACATTGGCAATGTCGCCGAGCGGTTTGAGGACACCAGCAGCAATTGACCAGCCACCCAAAAGCGAGGCAGCCAGGATCGTCAGGCCGATAACAATCAATAGGATGCGCAACGTAAGCAGCAAACTATTGACATCCTTTAACGATCTGGCCGCTAACACGCTCCCAATCACCACCGCTTGATTGAGTGATGTTACCGTGCTAGCATTCTGCTGCACCGGAGCAAAAATAGGCGAAGACTCCACACGTACAGCTTCTCCATCCACTTGTGTCGTATACCAGATAGAAGAAGCATTATGCACCAAAATAGCACTATTACCCTTCAAGAGAGATGGTGTCGAATGGTACAAAACATTGCCATTCGTACTCATCACTTGAATAAAGACGCCTGGATCACGATACTCATTGACGGCTGGCAACAAGAGGTGGTCAGGCCAGTAAGGGGCCGCCAACGAAAGTTCTTTATACACTTCCGTGCGCGTCAGTCGCGACTCTGAACGTACATTATTATCGACACTTTGCCCAATCGCAGCCGTCACCAAAAGAAGGACCAGAATGACAAACGAGGTCAGGATAACCGCCAGAAATCCGCCATACCAGAGTGCGAGGCGCAGGCGCAAGGAGCCCATTTTTTTCGATGGCAATGACTTTTTTTTCATAGAACTTTTTACTCTTTAAACACATAGCCAATGCCACGCACAGTATGAATTAAACGTGCTTCACCGCCCGCCTCCAATTTTGCGCGCAAGTAACCCACATAAACCTCCATCACATTCGACGAACCTTCAAAATCAATGCCCCATACACGATCCATAATGACATCCCGTGTCAACACTTGCCGGGGCCGACGCAGAAACAGCGTTAACAATTCATACTCTGTCGGAGAAAGTTCTATTTCTCGCGTTCCGCGATGGGCAATGCGTGTCCCTGTATCCAGTTCAACATCGATATAACGCAACACCTCGTGATGTTCTGCTTGATTTCTCCGTAACATCGCTTTCACACGCGCCACTAACTCTTCAGGAGCAAAGGGTTTGACCAGATAATCATCCGCACCAACTTCTAAACCCTGGACACGATCCACAATACTATCACGCGCCGTCAACATTAGAATGGGAACCTGATCCCCTGCTGCTCTCAAGCGACGCACCACCTCTAAACCATCTACGCCCGGCAACATGATATCTAGCACGATCATATCCGGCGTGCGCTCCAATGTGCGCGTTAAAGCATCATGCCCATTGACCGCAATCGCCACACTATACCCCTCATACGCCAAGACTCTCCGCAAAAGTTCTGTAATGCGTGGATCGTCGTCGACAACCAAAATATGCGCCTTCATAGCTTTGCTCCTCTCACCTTGCGAGCAATCCCAATACGCCGTATACCTATTTTTAGCCCAAAGAGTTCCCCTTGCGACTTATTGCTCCTCTCATTGTGCCACAAGTCTGTGAAGCGATTCTGAGATTATCCTGAATCACACCTGAGAAGCATTCATGCTGCATTGCCAAACAATCAAATATATTTCTCGCCATCTCCCTCCTCTGATATTCTACCGTATATTGCCATGATACAGATTTCGTGTGTTCTGTCTTTTCTCCTGGATACCATCAAGAAAAACGTCTTACACGCCTATTCTCAGTTTTAACTCAGATAAATCACAGAATCAGTTCAGATAAAAGTTGTATGATCTTTCCATAAGAAGTTAGTGATAGAACGCACAGAAAAAACAACTATCATTTCTTCTCAGTCAAAGAGGGGGGACGTTTACCGCCCACATTACCCACATCCTGATTTATTTCCAGATGAAAGAGGGGATTGCTATGAGCAAAACAGCAGACGAGTTATTGACAGTCAGTGAAGTAGCACAGCAGTTGCGCGTCGATGATACGACGGTACGGCGTTGGATTAAGATTGGCGCATTGGAAGCCGTTTTATTGCCACATATCGGAAAACGGCAAGGATATCGCATCAAGAAAAATACACTTGATGACATGCTCAAGCCACTGATGGCGAGTGTTGAATAAAACACAAAGAGAGGGGTCATGCTTCCATAGCGTGACCTCTCTTTGTGTTTCAGATGTTCCTGTTATGACCACTGTGCGAGCAGCGGTAGCAGTTCAGCAAGCGTAGTGACCACCGCCGTAGGCGTAATATGCTCAGGTTTAGGCCAGGGATAGTCGTTCGACCTCCATACGGCCCGCATACCAGCAGCAAGCGCGCCACCAATGTCATCCACCATACGATCTCCTACCATCACACACTCTTCTGCTTCCCGGCCCAAACGTTCCGCTATATGCCAGAATACCGAGGGATGTGGCTTGGAATGTGGCAAATCAGATGTGTAAGCCACTTCATCCAATAATGTTTCCAGCCCATGCGTCGCCAACTCAGCATTATGCCAGTCCGCCGCCCACCAGGTATTTGAGAGCAATCCCAATCGATAGCCTCGTTTGCGCAATTCTAGCAAGGTTGAACGCGTATCTGGAAATACAACTGCCCACCCATCGACAGCACGCGCATAACCATCCAGCGCAACAATCACTTCTTGTTCGCTGACTTCACGTCCAAGTCGCTGAAAACCATCGCGCAACAACGAAATTGGCGTATTACTCGCTTGCCGCTCAGCAACCTGTTGCCAATGATTTTTCTCAGCCGCGCGCATGGCTTGCACATAAACCTCTTTAGTCGGCCAAGCTACATGTGGCAATGTTGTAACCAGATACTCATGCGATAATCCCCAACGTCGGTGAATATCGCCATCCCAATCAGGCCAGTCGATCAGCGTTCCCCCAAGATCAAAAATCACAGCACGTACAGGTTTCATCTATTATGGTCTTTCTGAGAATAGAGAGTACAATTATTGCGTGTTCTTACTCTACTAAGCCTTTACGCCGCATCTGTTCCAAATCAAATTCTGTTGGACGCTGCGGGTCTATACCGGCTTGCGCACATGCCCATCCGACGAGCAGAAAGCCTTCGCGTAGCCCACGCACCAAGGCTTCGTGCTGCGCCGTTGCCACTAAGCTCAGACATTCCTGCTGCATCTCTATCGCCCTCTCCGCATCTCCCTGCTCATTATAGCCATCCCAAATCGCCTGATGAGGCTGCATCTCCTCATAGCGAACAAAGTTCGTCGCGGCTATTAACAACAGCCAGTACCCTACCTGGCTGCTCTCCAGCACGGTGTCCGCCTGCTTCCCGCTATGCAGATGCTCGCCACGTTGCACACCGGCAAGTTCCTCTATCTCGTCCGCGAGACGCGCCGTTAAATAGGCATGACCTTTTTCCTGCAACAGACGCGATGTATTCGATTGTGTACTCATATCATGGTCGCGCAAATAGAGATACACATCGTAGAGTTGGCGCATCTTCTGCTCAAGCTCCTGTACCTGTTTCTGTACACCTAACGGTTGTTCTGGCATGGCTGTACCATGCCCATAGACCTCATCTGGGTTAAAAACACGTTCAGCACTATATTCGTAGCTATCATCAGGTAACAAGCGACGATAGTAGCAACTACGATATCCCTCATGACATGCCGCACCACCATGCTGCATCACACGGACGAGCAAACTATTCTCTTCACAGTTCACATGAATAGTGCGCACCTCCTGCACGTTGCCCGATTGTTCCCCCTTATGCCAGATTGCGCCACGCGAGCGACTATAAAAATGCGTATAGCCCGTCTCGCGTGTACGCTGTAAGGCTTCCTCATTCATGAAAGCAACCATCAGCACCTCGTTGGTTGCCTCATCTTGAATAACAACGGGGATTAATCCCTGGCGATCAAACTTCACCATTGTCTCTATTTCCACTTCCCTCTTTACTATCTTGTAAACTCTATTTTCGCCTATACACCTGTTTTACATTTTCATGCCATTTTTGCTTTTTAGCAGTGTAGCATCTGCTCCCTGTTAGCTCTCTCATAGTATCACATGAAGAGGTTATCACCTGCATCATCACACAGATGCTGATACGGCGACATTCTGCTCCGCAGTTTTGCGCCCCAGCCACCCTATCCCCACCACAAACAGGCAGAACAGTGCCCCAATCAGCAAAGCATGAGTAGGTCCATAAAGACCTGACAACCATCCCATCAAGACATATCCTAACGGGAGGCTTCCATCAAAGAAAACCACTTGTACGCTCATCACACGCCCGCTTAGGTGATCTGGCGTTATAATTTGCAGCATCGTCAAGGCTTGAGTCGCAAAGGTGATCTCCAGAAAACCCACAGCAGCGATTAATACCAGCGAGAGAAAATAGTTGTGGGAAAACGCAAATGCGATCTCCCCTATTCCATAAACCAGGATGGTGATCAGG
>DAICZM010000359.1 GCA_027311145.1 Ktedonobacterales bacterium | reverse complement strand
ATCAGCGAACCCACAGGAGACCAAAGCATCGAAACTGGCCGATCATGAGCAATACGCGACCCTTCTAGTAAATAACCTGTCAAGCCAATCAGAAAAAGCCCTCCGATAAAGAGAGCATCGCCAGTTTTGAATGTGCGACGATCATAGGTCCTTGCAGGACGATCTACGCGCTGATAATTCAGTTGAGGTAGATGGAAAAAGAAACGGCGGATCATCATTGCCAACAAGCCAACCAGGAACGCTATACCAAGCGTATCCAGGATCAATTTGTACCCGTAGTAGAAATCACCACGATAAAATTGCCAGTTGGGGTTGATATTACGAAGAAGGTCGTAGTCCAGGGCAAGAATAACCGTGCCAATAAAGAGCGTGATAAAGCCCCACATCAGCAAAAAGTGCGCGATACCCGCATAGCGATCACGTTTAGCCACAGTAGCATTTTGCGCGACAAGGCGCATCGCATTACCTATGCGCTTCGGCAAGTGATCAAGCCGCATGTCTGGCTTGCCACGCCAGTATTTCCGCACTTTGAGGAAGACACCAAGTGCGAAAACCAGCGTAGAGAGAGTCGCTAATGTATAAAAGGTCACTTCCAAGAATGGCGTGAAAAATTCAAAGATAGGCCGGCCTAGCTGAACAGGTCCATCAGCTACGACCAGTGACCATGAACTTGCCCACAGCATAATACTTCTCCGCGATAAAGGAGCGACTTTTGTCGTCGCTCCTTGCAACATTATCTGGTGCGAACTTCGGCAATGCGTTCTGAAAGTGCAGGCACAATATCGAACAGATCACCTACAATGCCATAGTCTGCTACTTCAAAAATAGGCGCACTCGCATCACTATTGATAGCAATAATCAGCTCTGCATCTTTCATCCCTTGCAAATGTTCTGGCGCACCACTGATACCGATGGCCATATACAGTTTCGGTTTTACGGTCAGGCCAGACTTACCTACCTGTCGCTGTTTAGGTAGCCAACCACTATCAATGATAGGACGAGATGCTGCTAGTGCGGCTCCTAGCGCATCGGCGAGTTCTTCAACCAGCTCGATATTATCTTTTGAACCAATACCCCTCCCAACACTCACGAGCATGGTTTCACGCGTAATATCAACATCCGTTGCTTCTGGCACAATTAGCCCTTTAAATCGCATACGCCCTGCATTTGCCGCTCTGCTACCCGGCATAATTTGTAGCGAGCCTGGGGTCGTAGCCCGTCTCTCTACAGCAGAGAATACGCCAGCAAGCACGGATACGACGGTGTGATCGTACCCACTCAGCGTTTCCACAGCTATTTTCCCGCCGTAAATCTGACTAACAGCGGCAATTTTACCATCAATTACCTGTACATCACTGCAATAGGCGATCAGAGGCCAATCTAGTGTGGCAGAGAGAGCCGCCGCTAGGTCCATGCCCATTGAGGTGTTAGCAATCATCGTCAGAGCCGGTTGCTCCCGTTGGAGCAACCCTTTGAGGATATCTTCAGCCTGTTCAGGCACAAAATCACGCAATGCAGCATCTTCAATGTACAGTACCTGGTCTGCCGCGCCCAACTGCTCGGCAAGCTCCATCACTCCATGCCCAAGTAAAACGGCAACCGCACGCCCACCAAGTGCCGATGCGATACTATGGGCCTTGCCAAGCATCTCGAAAGTCACATCACTCAACTTACCTTGCAGATGTTCACTAATCACAAAGACATCGTGGTTAGCCATTATGATGCCCTCCAAATCCCATATTCACGCAGAATCGCAACAACTCGCTCTACAACCTCTTCCGTATCGCCTTCAAGCATCTCCGCGTGTTCTGTCGATTCCGGCTTGAACATGCGTTGCACTGAAATATTGGCCCCTAGATGTGTTGTCGCCTCTATCTCCTCAATGTGAGCAGTCTTCATTGCTTGACGAACACGGCTCACAGGTGCATAACGTGGTGTCGCCCGCGCCGCTTGAACGCCGAGCAGTCCTGGCAGATCTAGCTCAAATATCGCCATGACGCCACCCGCATACTCCTGATGGACGGTGGCTACATGCTTTGTAGAGTCTATTTCAATCCCACTGACCACGCTGATATGCGGTATCCCTAGATAGCTTGCCAGCAACACTCCCGCTTGCCCATCAAGATCATCAGCCGCCTGGACCCCCGTCAGAATCAAATCATAGGGCAATTCACGAATAACCCCCGCAAGCGCACGAGCCGCTGTATGGCTATCATAATGCCCTTCAATATCGCCAACGATTTTCACCGCCCGGTCTGCCCCCTTCGCCACACACGTATAAAGCAGCTCATCGACATCGCTTGTTGCCACCGTCAGAACTGTTACCGTGCCACCATGTAACTCTTTCAACTGAAGGGCTTCCTCTAATGCACTTTCATCCCACTCGTTCATTTTGTATTTGAGATATTCCCGTTCCAGATCTGTCCCTTCCCCATTGATCTCCAACTCTTCCACAAGATCAGGAACCTGCTTCACCGGAACTATAATGTTCATGTTAACCTGCTCTTTCTCTATCAGCCACGCATCGACTCATCGATCAGTTCGATGATGTCACGCACAATGAGTTTCCCTTCGTTCCCTGTCGATTTCACTGCATCCTCGAAACGCGAAATTTCATAAGGACAACAGACAGCCAAGACATCCGCTCCTGTGCTGACCGCTTCACGCACGCGCCGTTCAGAGAGACGCTCAGAGACATGGCCTTTTGACAATCCATCCAGCCACATACCGCCACCACCTCCGCCACAGCAATACCCGTTGGCTTTACAGCGAGCCATCTCTGTCAATTCAATACCGGGAATCGCTTCCAAGAGACGACGCGGTGCTTCATATTCCCCATTATGTCGTCCTAGATAGCAGGGATCATGAAAAGTGACGCGGTACGGCAGGCTCTTCTTGAAAGGAATGCGCCCCAATAGAGGTGCTAAAAACTGTGTATAGTGCAAAACTGTATATTCTGCACCATATTTTGGATATTCATGTTTAAATGCGTTTAAGGCATGAGGGTCAGCTGTGACGAGCGTGTTGAACTGATATTTACCAAATGTCTTGATATTCTGCTCGGTATGCATCTCGAACAAACCTTTTTCGCCCGCTAGCCGCTGTGAGTCACAGCTACACTTTTCTTCAATACCCAGGATGCCATAATCAACATCCAGCGCATGGAAAATCCGTGCCAGCCCACGTGCCGCATCTTTGCCACGTGGATGATAGGCAGGATAGCACTCTACAAACCAGAGGACATCAACAGGCCGCCGCAGTTGAGCCATGATGGGCACAGGCACACCCGCACCTTTTACCCAATCCGCTCGTTTACGGGCCGGCTCGCCCAATGGGTTCCCATAACGAAACGTATTCTCAAATGCCTGCGAGAGTTCCGTCGGAGCTTTGCCCTGCAACACTGCCTGCTCACGCACCGCCGGCATAATCTTAATCATGTTCACCTCTTTAGGGCAAACACGCAAGCAATTCATACAAGTCGTACAAAGCCAGAGGTCTGGACTCTCAAAAAGACTACTTCCCATTTGGACTTTGCGAAATATTTTACGTGGGCTATAGTCACCCACATGATCTACTGGACACACTGGCGTACATTTCCCACATTGGTAACAATTGCCCAGCGACTCCGCCCCCTCAATTGCCGTCACCTCGTCGAGTGCGGAAGTATCATATTCCCAAATCACCCGCTGCTCAAACATACGGTTCCAATGACCAGAAATATCTACACCATCCTGAATGGCAACCTTTTTTTCGCGGATACGTTCAGGTTCGACGTCCATCGGCTTATACCTCCATTTTGTAAATACCAAGTAATCGACGCGTAAGTTCTGGAAACTGAGGGAGGACCTTATTAAATTCTTTTGTCATCCGCATCCGCGTGATCGTGTAAAGATACACTACATAGACACACGCAAGGTAGACATCCGTGCCTAGCAAGCCACGCCCACCATGCTGAAAACCAGCCGCTTCTCCTACACTATTCACGAATGCTATCGCTTCTCCTACCTTTACATATGTCAACCCCGGCGTTTCTCCATGTAACTCATACTCCTGAATTGTGACCAGTGGCAACGATCCCGTGTTATGCGATGGGTCCCACAACCAGCGTGTCCAAAGCCAGTAACGCTCAAAATCCCAATAGTGCAGACATTCACCCGCAATATCACAACGCAGCGAGAGGTCAAGAGGAGCCAATTGCTCAATAAATGTATCAAAACGTTCCACGAGAGATGCTGGCCCATGCAGCAACCCACTGACAGCGACACGGAAAATACCAACAGGGACATACGTCATGACCTCCTCGACACGTCGCCGTGTCGAGAAGATCGAACGCAGTAGCATCCGCAACGATGGCTCGTCCAATGTCGACAATGACGTCGGCAGAAGCAATTGATGAAAACGCTGACTCTTATAGCGCAGTTCCGCCACAAGAGCCGTAAGTTCCTCCTCCGTGATCTTTTGGAGAGCCTCGTGCATGAACTCTTGCGCACTCGGTGTATCAACTATCTGCCCTACAGCCTCTTTGTCGTTAGACAGCGGAGCGGACATAACTACTCTCCTCCACCACCAGTCGCAACTGGTGCACTCTGGCGCATCAGGCGACGTATGCTGCTCACAGCCTTCATAGCGGCAGTTCCCGCCATAGAAATACTATCTTCCAAGTCTTTAGGACCGGCAGCAGCACCCGCAACAAAAATGCCCGGTATCGCGGTGGTAACCGTATCGAGAGGTCCGCCGATAGTTTCCAAGAAACCATGACTCTCACGTGGCAAATGCAATATTTTTGCAATCTCGACAGTTCCCACGCTCGGAACCATACCAACTGAAAGAATCACAACATCCATTGGAACTTCCATCGGGCGTCCCATCGTTGTATCCTCGCCCTTAACTACCAGCGTGTCTCCGCGTCGCAGTACTTCCGTCACAATGCCACGAATATAGTTGACTTTGTGTTCCTCCTGCGCCTTCCAATAAATCTGGTCCTCCCAAAATCCGTACATACGCATGTCGATGTAAAAGATAAAAACCTTCGCATCTGGAAGCAACTCTTTGATCTCAATTGCCTCTTTGGAAGCCACACCACAGCAGACCTTCGAGCAATAC
>DAICZM010000358.1 GCA_027311145.1 Ktedonobacterales bacterium | reverse complement strand
CCAATAAGGCGTGCCATTCATCGCCGTGACGATGGCGGTGTCCGGCCCCATCAGCGTCGCGATCTACGCCGCCGCGTCCGGAAAGGCCTGAGCCTTGAGCGTGACGAAGACATAATCCTGGATGCCACAGCCAAAATCCGGTAACATCTGCCGCTCCCCTCTCGCGGTACTCAAAATAATCCAGATTGCCTCTTGCACATCTTCTTCGTAGCTTGAAAGCGCAAAGCGGCCCTGCGCATTGACGCGGATGGGAAATGTCCAACCGACACCGAGAAACTTGCGATTCGTACCTGCCATAGCTAGCTCCTCACACTTCCAGAATGTGTGTCGATAAAACCGTCGGTGGTGGTGGCATCACTGGCATAAGCACTGGACTGGGCGAAGTAACAACGGCAACTGGTCCAGCCATGCCAGGATGCACATGACTCTTCACCAATGCGACTAATTCCGTCAGGTATGTAACCAGATTTGTACCAAGTACCGCTGGTTGGCTGGCTCCCTGACCCAACATAATACTCTCGGCATTGACTGTGACCTTCGCCGCTTTCACCGTGACTTCAGCATTGCCCTCCACACTCACCGATTGCCCACCTTTGATCGTCACCGTTTGAGCAGAGTCCACGGTCACGTTCTGCGACGCCTTAATCGTGACATTTTCTGGCCCCTCTATCGTCACCGCCTGAGTCGCTTTGATTGTAATGGCTTTGCCAGGATCATCCATCGTAATCACTATGCCTTTACTGGTCTTTAGCTCGATCTTCTCCTGATTTTCGGTATCATCAAGCGTGATGGTCATGCCCTTACTGCTCGTCAGCACGATCTTTTCCTGCTTCTCGGTATCATCTAGTAGCAGGCTATGGCCTTGCTTCGACTTTATCAGGCGTTTGTTTGGGTCAATCTCCGGCGGTGTAGCCTGACCATTCCAGAGAAAGCCAATAATATAGGGATGGTTCACATCACCATGATCGAAGGCAATCAATACCTCATCATCCTCTTCAGGCATCAACCACGTGCCACGCTCTTTGCCAGCCATCGCCGTTGCCACTGGTATCCAATACCCCTGAACGCTGTCCTTCCAGGGAAATTCGACGAAGACACGCCCCAGGTGATCGACATGTATCTTAGTACCGCTTTCTTCATCTTTGATACTTTTGACTTTGCCAATAATGACGCCTTCTATCTCTGTCATTGCCAATCCCTTTTATTCCTGCTCACGCCGCGCCTGAAATGTAGTGCGATACCCATCGCCGCCAATTGTATGTGTCGTGCTGGTGACAAAATACGTCCCGTTGAAGCGTTTACCCAAACCCGTAATTTCGATGGTTCGTCCGGCGCGTAACGCTGGCAAGCCAACAGTGCTACCGCTCGCCGTCAACATCTCCTTCAAATGACGCAGCAACATATCACGCGCTAGCGCGTTCGCCTGTGCTTGCGAATCAATCGGTGGTCGCTCGATAGTCGCGCTCCTCCCCTCTAACGCTTGCACAGGGAAAAATTTCTTCAGGTCTAGATTGATGCTTGTTCCCTCATCGCCCCATGTCACTGTCGCTTTGATAATTTCTTGTGTCTGCCGTTGCCACCCTCGTACAGTTACTTGCGACACCTGCTTTGCCAGATTGAGCGTTGGGTGAAAGTCGAGCAACGATTTTCCCCATTCCAGCTTGTAAGTAGTGATCGTATCGCGGTTCGATGGCCCAAAGTAGAGGTAGGGCTTGATCTCCCCACCATTCTTCTCTTCATTCAAATAGAGTGTATAGCCATGTCGCTGGGCCCGTTCGCGTAGAAACTGGATCTCATACATATTGTTCATAAAGACAACTGGCTCGATTGCCTCTTTACTCAGCGCGTTTTCGTTGACCCGTACCTCAATGCCCAATCCGGGTTTCGCACCAGCCGCTTGCTGGCCTAGCTCACGGGCAATATCACTATCATGCTTGTTTTCCCAGATATACGTATATTGCTTTTTTTGAAAGCGATGCAGAATATTCAAGCCACGCACGCGCAAGGTTGGGCCACCGCTATTGGGGAAATCCGGCTCCATCGTGGTAATCTGGCCCTTCATCATATAAGTGAGATGTTTCAGGCTTCGACCTGCCCCTGGTTGTTGATAGCCCATGTAGAGTTGCAACTCCTGACCTGGGGCAAAGAGCATCTCATCCGCATCGCGCGCACCTTTGCCGATATACTTGCATAGGCGTGTGCCTGCATCCCAGTTATTGATCGTCAATTCAAACGAATCCAGACTATCAACACTATCCTGGTAGGTGATCTGCATCACATCATGTATCACCTGACCAGCAAGATGTCCGCCCGCCATTTTGACAGCAAAAGCAGGAACATAAAAGGTCTCATCCCCCTCGGTGCTGCCGCTCCGCTGGTAGATCGGTACTGCCATTGCGCGTGTCTCCTCTGTTACTCTATGGGAGGTAGCTCTAATAACGTCCCTGGCTCAATGTTCAATGGATTGAGAATATTGTTCGCCTCAGCAATCACACGCCACTGTGTTGAGTCTTCATAATACTGATCGGCGATCTTGTTGAGCGTTTCGCCACGCTGCACAACATGACTACGGGTATGGTCCGGCGACATCAGGTTCAACTGCTGCAACTGCTTTTTCAGTGTCTTGTATTCGCGCAGCGAAACGCTCAATGTCGCCCGCAACGGTACACCTTGCGAACTAAACATGGTGAAGCGTTGTCGCACACTTTCTACCAGACAATCAAACCCATTTTCGCGCTGCTGCGAAGCCCAATTCGCGTCGAAATGCGAGCCTGGAAACTCATGATCGCCCCAGATGAAACGACAGATCGGCGGAGCGTGAATATCTCCATCAATCTTGATCAGCTGATAAAACTTATCGGTACGGGTCGTGACAGGAGTGGCCTTCTCGCCTGTTCCTTCATCGGTTGTGTCAAAAAAGAGATCAAGTGTGAGCGTCTCCGATTGTCCACGCACAAACTGCAAAATCGGCGCGTCTAGCCCCGGAATTGCCACTTCGGCTATCTGCACGCCCTTGTTCAGTGTCAGTTCCGTCGGGTTAAACTGCACCTCTAACGCTGCCCCTGTGGGCGCAAGTTTGTTATTCAGGCGTCGTATCTGCGCTTTCTGCAATCCCATCGGCTTTTATCCTATCTTTCCTCTTGCGTATAGCGTATCAACGCTCCCGTATGCAGGTCGCGCTCACGCTGCACACGCCGCTCATGCTCTTGCTCGGCGCGCAACCGCTCCAACACCACTTTCACAATCTGCTGCAATACCTCTGGACTGAGCAGCTCCCGTCCATCCGTGGTATGGACGGTGCTGTTGACTTCCTCAATATGCATATCCATGGCCCAAACTCCTGTTCTCGCAGCTTATACCGGCATCATCTGTAGCCCCTCGTGCGCAATTTCTAATTCCTGAATAGCTAACTGACCACGAGTAGCATCCAAACTCGGCCCGGTCCACTTGATGGGCAAGCCGCGCACAAACTTCCACACTTTGACAGCGTTGCGTTGCTCATCTAGCAGGGTAATTTTCCCGTCCTTACGCTTGCCTTGCCCCTCTACAAAACTGTAAAACCATCGATAGAGTTCATCCGAATCGGTCACGCCACGCTTGAGACGAATGGAAGCATAGGTGATATGCTTGGGAAATTTGAGAACCGTCCCGTTATTGCCACCCTCCTGATAATCCTCGGTCTCCAGGCTCATCTCTAGTCCGCTACACTCGCTAAAGCCGCCAACGGTCGTTTGACCACTCGTGCTACCACTACTGTTCGTGAGCGTAATCAGAAAATTGTATGCCCCATAGGGGTCGCTACGCTTACCTGTTGGCACAGGCTATCCCTCCTCTACGCAATGTCGTTGGTATCCAGTGTGCGCCGAATCCGCACTATTACAAACTCTGTGGGAACGCTGGGAGCCACACCAACCTCGACCAGCAGTTCGCCCTGGCTCACCTGTGTGGAAGGATTGTTCTGCGCGTCACATTTGACAAAAAATGCCTCGGCTGCGCTGGCCCCGACAAACGCGCCCGCTTGCCAGAGTCCCTCCAGCATTGTCGTGATGCTTGCCACCAGTGTACGCCGTAACTCATCGGTGTTTGGCTCAAAAACCGCCCATTGCAACCGTGCTTCAATGCTACGTTTGAGCATCAGCAAGAGTCGCTGCACATTCACATAGCGCCATTGCAGTTCATTGGAGAGTGTACGTGCCCCATAAATACGCATACCCCGCCCGGCAAAAACGCGCAAAACGTTGATATTGCGCTCATTCAGTTCTCCATGTTCTGCGACGGTTACATGCACGCTCACATCCTGTATCCCGCGCAACGCTTCATTGGCCGGAGCGCGATACGCTCCAAATTCGTGATCTATGCGCGCACACATCCCCGCTACATGTCCGCATGGCGGAATAGCTCGCACCAACTGCCCATTCCAATGCAGCACATCCTGCACCACTGCATAGGGATAATAGAGTGCTGCATACGCCGATTGAAATCGTTGACGCCACTCCTGTATCTCGCCCACGCTGAGTATCTGCCCTCCGCCCTGAAGCGGTGGGTCAAGCAAGGCAATGCAGCGTTGTTGCGCCTCACAAAAATCAATCATCGCTTGCTGCATCTGCGCGATCTGCACCAACGAAAAAAGTGGACGGAGTTCCTGCACGACCATTGCATTGTCACTGGCATCTATCTGCGCCATCAGGTCAGGGATAGCCACAATCGCCACATCGGGCGTATCCTCAAGCGCGTACAAACCACACATTGCGCCAGAACTACCAATCACATCCGTTGCTTGCAGATATTCCAGCCCATCCTTCCCTCCTTGCAAATAGACATTGCTCTCCGCAGTTGGCATGGGCAAACGCTCTATCAATTGCCGCACATCCTGCAATTGACTTATTTGCTGCAACACTGTTCCTTGTCCGAAAAGTTGTGTAATACACTCATCGACATACACATTAATCGGCAATGGTGGACGTTGTTGACTGAGAACTCGCTCAATAAAGTGGTCGCTAAAAGGCACGAACGAAAGATGTGAAAACGTTTGTGGCAATTGTTTCTCCTGATACAACGTCAGCGAAAACTCGATCTGCTCTATCCAGACGGCCTCCGATTGTAC
>DAICZM010000357.1 GCA_027311145.1 Ktedonobacterales bacterium | reverse complement strand
GAATTACAGGATGCACAACCTTTTTACATTTCCCTCTCTTTTACATGAAAACCGCATAGTACTGGCAAATTACCCTTTACCTGCTCCAAAGGATATTTCACCCCCGCTACAGAGAGAGACGATAATAATCGTAACGGCTTGTCTCATAGAACCCGCAGGCGTGATATAGTCCTAACGCATGCTGATTTTCAACAGCAACTTCCAGTGTAATCTGTTGCGGACCGTGAGCTAGGATTTCCTGAATAGTGCGCATCAAGATTTGTTTACCATAGCCGCGCCTCTGGTGTTTAGGAAGCACGCCAAAACCATAGATCAGAGCCTCCTTTGCACCAAATGAAACATCGACTTTGCCAACATATATACCATTGAGCAGTGCCACATAAAAGCCTTGGTGTGACGATTGCATGCTCTGCGGAGTATACCAATCGATGCCCGGTTCGTTCAGATTGAAGGCCACAGCAGTCATATGCGCAAGCATACTGCCCTCATCAATAGTTGCGCGCCTGAACTCTAGCAGGGGAGTATATGCTTCCACAGCAGGAGAAAGACCCAACACCATCTTATATTCAGAGTGGTGATAGTGGGCATGCTGAGCAGCCACAAATGCCTGTCCTGATTGAGAGGTATGTTCTACAATAAAGAAAAAGGCTTGCAAAGCACGTGGGATGGCTTCTTTTTTTGCAACGTGCAACAATTGCGTAAACACACCTTGTCGTCGATAATCAGGATGCACCATCCCACTGAGTTCAGCCTCAGTGGGATTAAAGACAAAGAGGGGCAAGTAACCAACGAGTTGCCCATTTTGATAGTAAAGAAAATCCTCGTTGTGCTTGCCAGAACGCGTGTGGAGCATCTCCCAATTGAGCTTCAAATCCAGTCCATCAGAAGTATGGCAGATGTGCGCGAGATGCTCTATCTCGACTAGCTCAGCCGCATGTAACCCTGGTTGTGCATATACGCCTTGTCTTTCGCTGGTCATCATCTGTCCTTACCATAGAGAAACACACAATGGGCATAACCTGCGGAGTCAGGAGAGATGAAGCCATCTCTCCCTATTTGTTGAGAGTTAATGAATGACGCGGTCAACAACCATAATAGCGAAAATCGCCGCCAGGTACATGTTAGAGTACCAGAAAAGTGTGCGCGCCCATTTCTTGGACTCATCGTTCCACAGGCGCAGTGCGAGATAAATCATGATCGCGCCCAAAACAACCACGCAGACGAGGTAGATATAGCCCATCGTACCCATCACAAAAAGAATGAGAGTCACGGCTAACAAGAGGAGTGAGTACAGCAAGATTTGTCGTCGCGTCTCAGCCTCGCCCATCACGACAGGTAACATCGGTATGCCTGCTTTCTCGTAGTCTTTTTGAATGAGCAAGGAAAGTGCCCAGAAGTGTGGTGGCGTCCAGTAGAAGACAATGGCAAAGAGCCAGAGCGCAGGTAGGCTGAGGTTATTCGTGACAGCGGCCCAACCAACCAATACTGGGACGGCTCCTGCCGCACCGCCGATGACGATGTTCTGCATCGAGGTGCGTTTGAGGCCGAGTGTATAGACAAAGATATAGAAAAAAATGGCAGAGCAGGCCAGCACGGCACTGAGCAGGTTTACAAACAGAAAGAGGACGATGAAGGCAACGACACCCAAAACGATGCCAAAGATCAACGCCTGGCGAGGTTCTACACGTCCAGCGGGAATTGAGCGACGCTGCGTGCGCCCCATCAGCTGATCAATATCTCGGTCAATATAGCAGTTGATGCAGTTCGCGCTGCCAGCCGCCATCGCACCACCGAGCAGGGTTGAGAAAACTAGCATAAACGAAGGCAAGCCCCGATAGGCAATCGCCATGGCCGCTGCCGTGATGCCAAGCAGCAAAACGGTCACGTGTGGTTTCATCAGATCGACATAACTGGAGATAGTCTGTCGCACAACACTAGCTTTTTTGCGCTCCTCTACCTCAGCCAGTTCCATACGCTCTAGCTCTTGCGGTAATGGCGTGGCCCGTAATTGGCGCACGGCCAACAACGCCAAGATGACCAATGTTGCCCAGACAGCAGCAGCCAGGGCCAGATGCAAACCAGCAACAAAGGCCGGCTCATTGAGCAACACGATCAAACCACCGACAATCGCCTGACCGACAAAGAGCGTGCCGCCAAGCAGGGCCAGTATGGCCTGCCCGCGTGCAACACGCCAGCGACGCACAGCAGCGATCACCGTCCAGAGGGTAACCAAGCCAACGAAGACGGCATACACACGGTGCAAGATGTTGATGCTTGCCAGATGATTGCTAATTGCCCAAGAAGCAGGGGAGCAGAGCGGCCAGCCCGGACAGGCTAACGCAGCCCCACTACCTGTCACATAGGAGCCAAGTAGCATCAAAATATAGACGAGCAAAGCATTAGAAATTGCCAGTTGCGCAAATTTGCGCGTTTTCGTGGGCAGCTCTTTGTTCGGTGCGGCCTGACTGCTTAGCACAGCAACCGTGAGCAGCGTAGCAAGCAGAGCGAGTGCCGTTCCCAGATGGGCAGTGATAATCTGGGGCGGCAATTTCCACAGCACGGTCAGGCCGCCCAGGACAATTTGGATCATCAGCAAAATAGGAGCGAGGATTGCCATCGCGAACAAGGTGCGATCCTGGCGGGCACGCATCATCAGCCCAACCACCAACAGCACAATTAAGACGCTCACGCCAGCGGCGGTAAAACGATGAAATTGCTCAAGAAAGGCATGGTATGTCCCGGCATAATATGCCTGACCATTGCAAGCAGGCCAATCAGGGCAACTGAGACCAGAATCAGTGGCAAGCACCGTACCACCCAGAGCAATCAAAAAATATGTAGCGATCACTGCTACCCACGCTACACGGCGTATGAATGTCATAAAAATCCTTTCTAAAGACCCAACCTCCATTACGATGGTAGCCACTGTTGCATGCCAGCAACCAGACCGATGATCTCACTATTTAGATCAACCTGTTTATTTGAGTCAAGTGTCTCGAAATAGAGTCGCTCATGCCCACTGGCATCGATGAGGAAGGTAATCGGGTCATGCACCACCAAACCTTGTGAAACCTCATCATAGACATTGTATTGATGATAGACTACATTGAGCTGTTGCGGTGAGCCGGTCAAAAATAACCATTGGTGCAACATACCATGATTAATTGACCACGTTTGCACATCGTTCACACTGGTGGCAGACGGATTGGCATTCACAGCAAGCAGTATGACCTTACTGGCATCGGCTACGCTCAGACGCGCTTTGGCATCGTACATAATCTGCGAGGTCAATGGACAAAGCGTCTTACACTGCGAGTCGATAAACGCCATTACCACTTCATGCCCGTGCAAAGAAGAGAGCGAGACGACATGACCAAACTGATCGGTCAGCGTAAAATCTGCGGCGAGGTTGCCAGCCATTGGGAAACCGGCAATACCACTATTGGCTGCCTGGGCAGCCGCCTGCGCCTGCATCTGCGCCAATGCTTGACTACGTGCCATTGAAACAAGCCTGATACCCCAAATAAGTCCGGCAATGATGACAAGTGCAGACGTGGCAATAAAGATTGCACGCATCAGTTTATGCATGCTATCTGGATGCTGCATCACCTTTTCCTTTGCGCCTGATACATAATGGAAAGCATACGTATGCTTTGTTTTTCCACATTATCACCGTCGTCAAGTACATAGAAGAGAGATAAGCGTGAACAGTCTAGCCGTCAGCACGCCGCTGTGGCTGTACGCTGACATGTTGTTCACTCCCCTGGGACGTCAGCCATTTTTGCACCAGGATATTAAGCGCAATGGCAAACGGCACATCACCAACCGTCCACATGATACTTGCCCCAATCTGCTGATCTTGTAAAGCTGAAAACACGCTTGTCGTCGCAATCAGATGGGCATAGGGGCTGTAGAGTGAGACTTGCGCAAAACCAATGAACATGGCCAGGAAAAAGTTTTGCGCAATGGCCACCCCAATACAAATCAAACGCCCCAGATAGCCTAACCGCAATGGCAAAGGTGGCGAGGGAATAACCTGTACCCAAAATAGGATACTTACCGCCAAAAAGGTAAGATGCTCACCCCAATCATGGATACTCTCATGCGTTAAAGCAAAGTCATAGAGCGACGGCCAGTGCCAGAGCCAGGTTCCAACAATCAGCAATAGGCAAGCAACAAACGGCTGAAGCAACCAGTTGCCTCCATGAGACAAGGCGCGCCCAAGCGGCTGCATGGCAAACGCTTTCAGAACATGGCGCAACCATCGCGGTAACCCTAACCAAAAAGGCAGCAACGGTGCGCCAGCAACCAACAAGGGAGCCATGACAACCAGCAACAGAAGATGTTGGATCATATGCACCCAGAAAAAACGTCCCGAAAGATTATCGAGAGGGGCAGATGCGGCTATAAGAAACGCGAAGATCGCAAGGCAGAAATACATGCCGCGCCAGAACCAATTGCCCCCCCCAATGCCATGCTCCCTCTGTTTGAGCGATGCGGATAGACCACTGCTTGCTCGTTGATTGACCAGTATACGCCACCCACGAAGGTACAGTAGTTCTATCACAAGACAGCTTAGCAAAATGGGAAGCGGGATAAACCACCCATTTGCGTCAACCCAAATGTTCATCACGCCCTGTACCTCCGTAGACAAACGTGTTCTTCTTTTCACTCATTAACCCATGCGGATCAGATCAGCATGCTGAATATCCAGAGGGCCAGCGTGGAAAGAATCGTGTAGTACCACCAGTAGCCAGCAGCTTCGGCGATGTAGGAATGCCCCACCAAACGACCGCTGAGGGCACGCCCAAGCAACAAGACACCAAGAATGGTGGCCAGCACAAGGTGAACGGATGAGAACCACGAGATCAGCAAAAGCAGACTCTCGTAGGCATGGAAAGGAGCCCCATAGCCCAATGTCGAACTCATCCAAATTTGCGCAACCATCATGACCGCCATCACTACCAGCGAGACGACAAAGAGGGCTGTTTGACCCGCACCATTGTTTCTACGCGCCCGCTGCTCCCAGAAGTAGTAGGCAATACCGCTAATGAGCAGTCCAATACCAATCAACAATCCGGGCAAAAAGGTGGGGGGATGGTCTCCCGTGATTCTATAC
>DAICZM010000356.1 GCA_027311145.1 Ktedonobacterales bacterium | reverse complement strand
CTCCACATCGTTGCCTGAATAATAGAGATATTGCACGCCACGCCGCCTAAGTTCCTGCCCCACCTGCTCTAACAGCACGAACAGCACCCGCAGGTATGCGCGACTCTCCGTCCAACTCACGCCAAAGCCACTGATCCACGCGGACGGCGGATTGATATTTTGCGTCAACAGGAACCCGAAAAGTGTGGTATTGCTGAACATACCCATCGCCGGATAGTGTTGGAGCATACTCGGCAACTCTTGCAGCGTAAAACGCTGATAGATATATTCGGACGTGCGAAACAAACGCTCCAAGGACGCAAGATCATCGACAGTGAGTAAGCGTGCATACTCGGCAGGGTGTGGCATCTTACCCTTCATCTCCTTCTCGTTGCTCGTCCGGCCCTTTGACCTCACGCCGCAAACGTTCCCCATCTGGCTTTGGCCCGCGTCGCATCCGATAGCCGGTTAGCCCATGAATGCGGCGCAGTTCGGCAATCAAAACATCGGTATTGATACGCCGCAATTTCTCCGGTGCAGGCACGAGGTTATCCACCGCCGCATCGTCGCCAAGCAGAAAATTGATGCACGAGGCCACACATCCCGCCATCGCTTCCAGATTGTAGCCACCCTCTTGCACCATCACCACACGTCCATTGCATAACTGCTGCGCCATTTTGATAACAATTTCGGTCAGACGCGCATAGCCCGCCGTCGAAAGCGTCATACTGCCCAGCGGATCACTCCAGTGCGCATCAAAGCCAGCCGAGACCAGGATCAACTGCGGGTCAAAACGATCAGCCGCCGAGAGCAGAAACTGACGAAAAATTGGCTCATACGTCTCAAAACCCGTCTCGGCCGGCAGCGGCACATTGATCGTCGTGCCCAATCCGGCCCCCTCGCCACGCTCATCCGACGCCCCCGTGCCTGGATAAAAGGGAGCCTGATGCACTGAAAAATACAGCACACGTGGGTCCTCATAAAAGATGTCTTGCACGCCATTGCCGTGATGCACGTCATAATCAATAATCAGCACCCGCTCCAGGCCATGCTGGTCAATAGCATAGCGGGCCGCCACCGCAACATTGTTAAACAGACAGAAACCCATCGCCTCATCCGGCAAAGCGTGGTGGCCCGGCGGGCGCACAAGGCAATAGGCATTCTTGACCTGACCCTGCATAATTGCATCAATCGCGGTCAAGGGCGCACCTGCCGCCTTGAGGGCGGCCTCGTATGATTTGGCAGAGACGTAGGTATCGGTCGCAAAAAAGCGCGTTTTGCGCCCACCATGCGCCGCCTCATGCGCAATCTGCTTACATGCCTCTTCAACACTTCTAATATACGCACGATCATGTACTGCCGCCAGTTCCTCCACCGTCGCGGAGCGTGGGGCCAGTTGTACCAGGTTAGCGCGCTGCAACCAGTCCAATGCCACCAGTGTCTTAAAGGCGGCCTCAACGCGCTGTGGCTTCTCAGGATGATTGGCTGGCGTCAAATGTTCCAGAAAAATAGGATCATACAGCAAAGCAGTGGTCATAGCAGACTTAACCTTTTAGCATATGGCGATGAGCAATAACGTGGTACATTGACCGTCAACGCAATCGGTGCAGGTAGCGTTGACGGTCAATGTACCACAATAAACTACAGAACCTTCTTCACCAGTTCGGGAATTTCAAAAATGGTATCCGCAACCGGCACGTTGGCGGCATGGAGTGCGGCAACCTTGCCCTGCGCCGTGCCGGTATTGCCCGAAATGATTGCTCCGGCGTGCCCCATGCGTTTCCCTGGAGGGGCCGTGCGTCCAGAAACAAAAGCCACAACGGGTTTGGTCATGCTCGTTTTGATAAACTCAGCGGCATCCTCTTCGTCGCTGCCACCAATCTCACCACACATCACCACAACCTTTGTCGCGGGGTCCTGCTCAAAAAGCTTCAGGTAATCGACAAAGGTCGTGCCGATGATGGGGTCGCCACCAATACCGATGCAGGTCGATTGACCCATGCCCGCCTCGGTCAGCAGTGAAACAACCTCATAGGTTAGCGTACCAGAGCGCGAGATAAAGCCAACAGGGCCAGGGGTAAAGATCTGATACGGAATAATGCCGATTTTGCCCTGGCCAGGAGCGCACATGCCGGGACAGTTGGGACCAATCAGGCGCGCACCGTGTTGGTGTACGACCAGCATGGCCCGCGTCATATCGATAACCGGAATGCCCTCCGTGATGCAGACAATCAACTCGATACCCGCACTGGCCGCTTCCATGATGGCATCAGCCGCGCCAGCCGGTGGCACAAAAATGCAACTCGCGTTGGCATCGGTCGCCGCCCTTGCCTCAGAAACCGTATCGAAGACGGGCACGCCCTCCACCATTGTGCCACCTTTGCCAGGGGTCACGCCGCCAACAATCTTCGTGCCAGAGGCTTGCATGTTGCGCGTATGAAACAGGCCCTCGCGTCCCGTAATACCCTGCACTATCACACGCGTGCTTTCATTCATCAAAATACTCATCTATTTGCTCCTCTAACCCAGCGCGTTAATCGCAGCCACGATCTTCTGTGCGGCTTCACGCATATCTTTACCCCAATCGAGGCCAGCATCCTTCAGCAAAGCTTTGCCCTCTTCCGAGCCTGTGCCGGAGAGACGCACGACAATTGGCATGCCCTTAGGTAGCTCCGCCTGCGCCATGATGACGCCCTTCGCCACTTCCTCGCCGCGTGTAATGCCACCAAAGATATTGACGAGGATACCTTTCACCTGCGGGTCTCGTGCCACAAACGTCAATGCCTTGTACATAGTTTCTGCACGCGCCCCACCACCAATATCGAGGAAGTTGGCCGGCTTGCCGCCGACACGCGCCACCATATCGAGCGTGGTCATCACCAGTCCTGCCCCGTTGCCGATGATACCCACATCTCCGTCCAGCTTGACATACGTCAGGCCGGCCTGCTTGGCCTCATACTCCAACGGGTTCGATTCCTCTGTCTCGGCCCAAGCGGCATATTCTTTCTGGCGGAAAAGACCGTTATCATCAATCAATATCTTGGCGTCAGCCGCCTGCACTTTGCCATCAGCCGTCAGTGCCAGCGGGTTGATCTCGGCAAGGCTCGCATCACATTCGATAAAGGCTTTCGAGAGCGCACTCAGAATGGCTCCCGCCGCTCCAATCGTCTGATGAGGCAAGCCGGCACGCGCCACAATATCGCGCGCCTCAAAAGGCCGCAGACCCCAGCGCATATCTATCGGCTGCTTGATAATCTTTTCGGGCGTGGTCGCGGCAACTTCCTCAATATCAATACCGCCCGCCTTCGAGACCATCACCACGGGAGCCTGCGTTTGACGATCAAGGATAATGCCCAAATAGTACTCTTCCTTGATATCTACCTTTGAGGTCACCAGCACCTTTTCGACTACCAAGCCCTTAATATTCATGCCAATGACTTTGGCCGCAGCCGCTTTTGCCTCTGCGGGCGTATCGCCAAATTGGATACCGCCTGCTTTGCCACGTCCACCCACATAGACCTGTGCCTTAATCACCACTGGACCACCTAGCTCACGGGCAATAATCTCAGCCTCTTCTGGCGTGTACGCTACACGTCCGGGTTGCACCGGTATGCCATAGCGCGCCAGTATCAATTTGGCTTGATATTCATGAATCTTCATCGAAACAATTCTCCCTTATAACGCATAGTACAGAGTGCCTGCACCACATCCACATGACATGCATATGACATCCACATCCACATCCACATCCACATGGCATCCACGTGACCCATATAGCATCCACATGACCCACATGACATCCACATGGCATCCACGTGACCCATATAGCATCCACAAGGGATGTCACTACATATCGTTATTTCAAAGGACGCTCACATGCACAATCGTAGTATGTTCTATGGCTTCTCTGGTCATGCTAGCACGCTATGACAGGGGTGTCAAGGATTGCATCTTCCTGTTACAATGAGGTTTATAGTCCGTGATCAGATAAGTAGAGGAACTACACAGTGAAGAAGCATATCTCCGGTACGCTCTCTCTCAAACGTCCCAGACGGGAGAGTGAGCCAGCACAAAGACCCTCACGCCAACCATCAACACGCTGGCTCTGGCTCTGGTTTGGTATCATGCTCATCACCGCTTTGCTCATACTCGGCGTTGTCAGCACACACATCAGCTCATGGGCCGTCGCTCTCCCATTACCCACCACGACGCAAACTAAACCACCCACCATCGCTACCCTCACCGTGCAACGCACCTCTTCTTACGCCGGGCTGACCATTACCGTTGTCAACGCCCAATACGCCACCTCTTTTGTTGATGACGACATTCGCCCCGACGCCGCCCTGGTGCGCCTTAACCTGCACGTCGCCAATGCCACAAAAGGCCAAATCAACATCGTCTATTACGCTATCGCTCGCCTGCTTTCTCCCACACACTCACCCATCGCTCCCAGTAACGTGCATCTCTCCGTTGGCCCACTACCCGCTCAGAGCGAGAATGGTTGGCTCGATTTCCCCGTTCCCGCACACCTCGCCCTCAACTCACTCACACTCCAACTTGGCTCGCCCGCCTTACACGAAATGCTCGTCAACATTCCTTTTACAGGCCCATTTAACACGCATCGCTACGTCGACCGCACCATTCCAGCAACGCTCACAATGACTTACAGCTACTTCGGCCATACGCTCATCTATCATCTGAGCAGCATAGATATGCGTTATGCCTACCAGGGAACACCATGTCAATCCGGCAAGCAATTCTACGTGTTACATTTTCTGGTCGATAATCCCGAAAGTGGCGATCTTTCGCCTGGCTATGGTTTCGACTATCTGCGTCTCGTTTTCGACGGCAACAACCTGCCGCCAATCGACAATAGCTTGCCCTACACCTTCAAGGCTGGTGCGCAGAACGTCAGCGGCGATGTCGTGTTCTCGGCACAAGCGGGCCTCACATCCTTGACGATCGGCCTGCTCTCACAAAATGGCAACGGACAACAAAACAGCACCATCAATTTGTAGTGCGCTGTCAATCGTAATCCGATACGGTGGGGACCCGTGTGCTTGCCCGTCTCCTGCAACGCATGAAAGACACGTAGGGACCGATTCATCGCGTCCGCCGCCTGTGTACTCACAATGCGCGTTTTCCTCTGGCACGGTGGGC
>DAICZM010000355.1 GCA_027311145.1 Ktedonobacterales bacterium | reverse complement strand
GGGCCAACACAATGCCGCCCATCGTGCCAACCATCAGCATCGCAGCGGCAGCCTGTGTGCCGAGAATTGTGCCAACGAGAATAGGTGTCACGACAGCGACCAGGCCGGGGAAGATCATGGCTCGCAACGCGCCTTGCGTGCTAATATCGACGCAGCGACGATAATCGGGGTCGACGCGATCTTCCGGTCGCTCGGCCATAATTTTCGGATTCTCTTTAAACTGGCGGCGCACCTCGGAGATCATTGCTTTGGCAGCGGTTCCCACCGCGCGAATTGCCAGCGAGCTAAAGAAGAAGATCAGCGTGATGCCGATGAGGGCGGCGATGAAGACGGTGATATTCGCCAGATCGACGCTATAGACGCTAACGTTATGCTTATACTGGTAGAGTACGTCTAGGTAGGCACTGAAGAGCAAGAAAGCCGCCAGCGCAGCGGAACCAATGCCATAGCCCTTTGTGAGAGCCTTTGTCGTGTTGCCAACACCGTCCAGCGCATCGGTGATGTCACGCACAGCACCGGACTCGCCGCCCATCTCGGTGATGCCGCCCGCGTTATCGGTGATGGGGCCAAAGGTATCCATCGCCAGCACATAGGCGCAACTCATCAGCATGCCAACGGTTGCGGATGCCGTGCCGAAGATGCCGCCGACGCTGATAATGCCATGTGTGCCCATCTCCACGCGGCTGCCCAGGAAATAGGAGAGGCCGAGGGCGGCGCAGATGGCTAGCACGGGCACGGCAACGCACTCAAAGGCAATCGAGATGCCCGTGATGATGGTTGTGGCGGGGCCAGTGATAGTGGCTCCGGCAATTTCTTGAACGGGTCGCCATGAGCCGGCGGTGTAATATTGCGTGATGTAGAGGAATGCGATGCTGAGCAGGATGCCGACGCAGCCCGCAAGGCCGAACCAGACCCACGAAGGCAAGCCACTACTATTGATTGCCTGGCCTGTGCTGAGGTTGGTGACATTGAGTAGGAGGTAGCTACCAATGAAGATGCCCACAGCGGAGAGGGCACAGGTGATGTAATAGCCAATGTTTAACTGGCTCATGGCAATCGAGCCTGGGTCACGCCCATTCGCCTGATCTGGCTCAGTCACAACTCCTGGGCGAATGTAGAGCAGGCCGACAGCAGATGCAAGCAGGCCGAACGAACCCATCACGAGCGGGAAGAGAATCCAGCCGATATTGCCCGTGACCTGGAAGAGAGCCACGCCGAGGATCATGGTGCCAATATTTTCAGCGGTGGTGGACTCGAAGAGGTCTGCTCCACGGCCTGCGCAGTCACCCACGTTATCGCCCACAAGGTCAGCAATGACGGCAGGGTTGCGCGGATCATCTTCAGGAATGCCCGCCTCAATTTTACCTACGAGGTCGGCCCCCACGTCAGCGGCTTTGGTATAGATTCCACCGCCAAGCTGTGCGAAGAGGGCGACAAAACTCGCGCCGAAGCCAAAACCCACAATCAGCGATGGGGCTGCCATAATTTGCGCCGTGCCGCCCAGACCTCCATAGGTCAAGAAAACGAGCGAGACGCCCAAGAGTGAGAGAGCCACGACGAGGAAGCCGGAAACGGCTCCGCCACGTAGCGAAACCATCAAAGCCTCACCCAGGCTACGACGGGCCGCGCTGGCAGTGCGAATGTTCGAGCGCACCGCTACCAGCATCCCAATATAGCCGGAGACGCCGGAGCAGAATGCGCCTATTAAAAAGGCAAGAGCGGTATGCCAGGAGAGACTGATCTTGTCAGCCGATGTGCCTTGACCAATCAAGCCAAGCACAATGGCGACCACGATGGCTGCTGCGACCGCGAGAACGGCGATAGTACGATATTGGCGATTGAGGAAAGCTATTGCCCCTTCATAAATAGCATCAGCCACTTTCCGCATTGCGGGCGTGCCAGTATCCTTACTCAGTACATAACGTGCAAGGTAGGCGGCGAATAAGATTGCCAGAAGCCCTACCACAATAGGAAACCAGATATAATTATTCACGATAGAAATCGTCCTCCTTCGGCTAGCGAAGATGTGTGCAAGTCAACATTGACTGCATATGAGAGAGCGAAGGTACTTCTCAGGCCGTATCCCATGAAGTACAGATCGGAGAGACAGCCGATCTAAATGTATGTATAGGCATGAAAGTCTAACCAGCGTGCCTCCACAATGGTTTCTCAGTTGTCGCTTAGTCTAACATAGTGCCGTTTCCGTGACAAGTAGATGCTACTGTTTTGACGCACAGAGAATTGCGCATCGGGTAGTAAATAGTAGCAAGAATGTGTCGGTGCTGTACAACTGCGACCAGTTTATCCGTTATCCTCTACTTCCTTTTTCGGGTAGTGCCGCTTGAATAGTTGGTAAAAGCGGAACAAGCTGCTTTTTGCGCGAAACCAGTCCTTCTACATTGATTGAGTGCCCATCTGCTTCCAGTGGGGAGCGCAAGGCCTCGGCTGCTGCCTGCTCACCCCCTACCACGAGCAGGCGGCAGTTCATCGAGATGATATCAACGATCATGAACAGGAATGACGTATAGTTATGCTCCTGAGCCATCTGCCGCATGGTTGCCAATAGCTCGTCTGAGCGTTTTTCGATGGTGCTGGGGCTGGCTGTCTCGACTGTGCCAACTGCAAAACGGGCATCGCGCACCACAAACTCTTTGAAATCAGCGGTGAGCAGTGCGTCAGTGGGTTTCTCGGCCAGATCAATTGCGGCCGCCGCGAAGATTTCTTGCCCATAGCGTTCCAGGTCTTCGCCTGTGATCGCCGCGAGTTCAGCGGCCACCCGCTCATCGCGTTGGGTGCAGGTGGGTGAGCGCAGAATCAGCGTGTCATACAGTAATCCCGCCAGCATCAGGCCCGCCGCCTCACGTGGAATATCTATTCCCGCTTCATGATATAAGCCCGTGATGATTGTACCCGTGCAGCCAACTGGTTCGGCACGAAACATGATTGGTCTGTTGGTATGAACATCTGAGATGCGATGATGGTCGATGATCCCTAACAGATCGGCCTCTTCGATACCATCGACTGCCTGTGAACGCTCATTATGATCGACTAACACGACCTGTTTCGGTTGCGCATTCAGCAGGTCTGTGCGCGAAATATAGCCAATGAGCTTGTTCTCACCATCCACCACAGGCAAGGAACGCCGACGCACCAGCATCGCCTGTATCTCGCTGACCTGATCTTCAGGATGGCAGAAATCAAAAGTGCGATTCATAATGTCTTGTGTGCTGATGCTCAGGTTAATCAGACGGACCGCCGTAAAGGTGTGGTGTGCCGTACTCAGCACCATGACGCCTTGCTTGCGCGCCGCGCTAAGCGTGCGCTCCGACACCAGTAGATCGCCCGTGATAACCAGTGCGGCCGCTCCACGCTCGATAGCTTTGAGCTGAGCATCTTCTCGATCTCCCAGCACCACGAGACAGCCTGCCTCGATGTAGTCGGCCATCGTGTCCGCTTGCATCGCTCCCACAAGCACGCGATTCCCCAATGGGCGACGCCCTTCTACCAACACGCGCCCCTTCAGGACGCGCACCAGGTTGTTGCGGCTCAACGGGATGCGGTTCACGGCACGCGGGTCGAGATCGTTGAAAAATAGCTTGGCGAAATCCTCGTCCGAGATGATTCCATGTACTTTGTTCTCATCGTCAACTACTGGCATGGAGCGACGATTATGCTCTTGCAACAATTGGCCTGCTTCTAACAACGGTTGGGTGATGTGTGCGCAGATGACGCCACGTTTCATCACATCACGCACTTGTAAATAGACATCGTCTATCGCTTCCGGTGGCGTCACCTGGTAACGTTCTAATACAAAGCTTACCTCTGGCTTCAGTTCACCATTGCGGGCGGCTATCACGTGCTGTTCGCCCTGTAATTGTAAGAGGCGGCTATAGGCATAGGCCGAGGCAATCGAATCCATATCGGAATGCTTGTGCCCAATCACATAAATCGGTCTTGTCATGATCGTCTCTCCGAAATAAGTGTTTTTGTTCTTTTCTTAATCGCTCTCCTCGTACTTAAGCGGCTCGGCGACTCTTCAGATTGCATACATACGTATTATGCAAATTTTTCTTCCTTCAAAACAAATTTCTGTGCCTTTGTGACGCGATTGTGTAGGGGAAAATCCTTGCATAGTATGTAATGTGCATATAGTACCATAGATCACCTCTTCCGACTAGCCTGATTTGCCCATCGGCTGCTAAAAAAAGAAATAACATGATACACTTATGCGCAGTAAGCGAGAAGGAAAAGGGGTGTTACAAATATGCAGAAGCTCGAATTATTGATAGAAGAGAATACGTTTGGCTCGGTCCGCCCTGTCGAAATTATGGCCGATGTGCCCATTGCGCTCCTTGTGCCCGCTCTGGTCGAAGAGCTGCGTTTGCCCCAGCGCGATCTTGCGGGCCGCACGTTGGCTTATCTCATTTTTGATGCGGCACGGGGGCTGCTACTACCAGAGCAGATGACCTTGCTTGCTGTTGGCATGCGCTCTGGCATGCGTCTGGCTCTCAGGGCCTATCCTCTTGAAGATATTGGCTCAAGCCCGTTGCGCACAGGGGTCAGCGTCACACCATCGGCAGACCCCCTGTTTCATTCTTCAATGACCATGGCCGATGCCGCTGCCGTGCCCACAGTGCGACAACACGCTCCAATGCGCGCTGTCCCTCACATGGCGCAGCCGAAGAAAAAAGGCTGGACACGCCGTGCCGTACTGCTGACGGGTAGCGCAATCCTGGCGACAGGAGCTTTTGCTTTCGGCTATAAGGCATATGCAGCCGTGCTAACACCGTTGCTTTTCCGCTCTACTGGCCCAAGCACCGCTCTTTCCCATGCCACACCAATGCCGCCCACGCAGACCCCCCAACCGCCTGCGTCTGCACTACCCACGAGCGCACATGCCATCCTGACCTTTAGCGGCCATCGGCAAACGGTGCGTTCGCTCTCCTGGTCTGCTGATGGCAGGCAGTTGGCGAGCGGCGCAGATGATGCCCGCTTGTTGCTCTGGGGCATGGACACCGTGGTGCGACAGGATATTGCTTTGCCGGCGTCCGTGCGTGCGGTCGCATGGTCTCCAACAGGCCAGGCTTTGATGGTGGGTTCAGCCAATCAAGTCCTTTTCCTGCATGCGCAGACCGGCACTGTGCAAGCC
>DAICZM010000354.1:4900-5161 GCA_027311145.1 Ktedonobacterales bacterium | reverse complement strand
GTTATGAACTGGCCGCCAGCGGAACATATGACATCGTCATTTTAGATGTGATGCTACCCAAGATGGATGGCATGGCGATCTGTCGCCAGATGCGCGCCGATGGTGTGGTGACACCCGTGCTGATGCTCACGGCACGTGGTTCTGTGGAAGACCGTGTGACGGGCTTAAATGTGGGAGCCGACGACTACCTCACCAAACCTTTCGCGATGGCGGAATTGGTTGCGCGGGTCAATGCCTTGCTGCGACGACGCGAACGCGGCT
>DAICZM010000354.1:0-4890 GCA_027311145.1 Ktedonobacterales bacterium | reverse complement strand
GCTTTGACACCAATAGCCAGATTCATATCGCGGACCTCGTGCTTGATATGACACGCCACGAAGTGCGTCGCGCCGGTCAAATTATTGACTTGACCGCGAAAGAGTTCGCACTCCTCGAATTTATGATGCGCCACCCCGGTCAGGCTCTCACGCGCACACAAATCATTGACGCAGTTTGGCGTTACGACATGGAGGCTCTCTCAAACGTAGTTGATATCTACATTCACTATCTACGCGATAAGATCGATCACGGTTTCACACGCGCATTGATTAAGACCGTGCGCGGCATTGGCTATAAGATAGAGGCGTCATAAAGGGATACAGCGATGAACAGAACACTGACGTTACTACCAAAGAGGCTTGCTGAGAAGTTTCCCTGGCGCAGCAAACGCCGTCCCACGGACGATGCGGCCATTTTCCGTGGTCTGCGCACCAGTCTCACACTCTGGTATAGCGGCCTATTAGGCGCGGCCTTTGTCATCTTTTGCATAGTTTTCTATTTTGGCGCACAACAATTGCTCTTCTCCCCTATCCAAAGAGACCTGAGTATCGAGGCACGAGCGCGCATTCGCTTTGGGCAAACACAATCTACGCTCTCTTCTCTCTGTTCTACATCAAGCAGTACACCTGCTCTACCACAACAATCACCCGATCAGAATCAGAACCAGCCTCAACCAACATCATTTGACCACAGACAAGGTTTTGGTCCCGTCATTTTGGGAGCTTGTTTTACTACGAATGGCACGCTGCTAAGCGGCTATAATGCCAGCACATTGCCCGCGGCTTTCCTCGCGCCAACACTGGCCGAGCAGGTAGCCCAGCAAACCAGCACCTCTGATATATATAATCCAGGTACTTATGATATCGTCGATGCAGGTTCTACCGTAGGCACGCTCTATCGCTACGCCGTTGCCTTTCAAGACCCAACCAATAGCACACGCACCCTCATTCTGCAAGTGGGCGAGTCTGTACAAGCGCAAACAACCACCCTGCAAACCTTGCTCACCTTGATTATCACACTAGGCTGTCTGCTTTTACTAGGTGCGGGTCTCGGTGGCCTCTTCCTTGCCAGTCGCGCGCTGGAGCCAGCCCATCGAGCCTTTCAACGACAGCAGCGTTTTATCGCCGATGCCTCACATGAATTGCGCACGCCTCTAACGCTCATGCGCGCCGATGCCGAGGTTCTCCTTTTAGGACGCCGCAACCTCTCCAACGAGGATGCAGACCTATTAGAGAATATCATCACAGAAACCGAGCATATGGCAACGCTAGTCAGCAGTATGCTTACGCTGGCACGCCTGGACTCAACAGAGCAACATAGTGAGCAAGAAATCATCGATCTGAATGAGATTGCGCAGGGAGGAATTCGGCGTATCACTGCTTTTGCTAACAAAGTGGGTATCACAGTGACACAAGAGCAAAGCGCAGAATCTTACATTATTGGCGACTCCGCTCTCTTAGAGCAAGCCGTAATGATTGTATTAGACAATGCCGTCAAATACAATCAGCCAGGTGGGAGCGTTTTCGTCAGTACAACTATACGAGAGAAACAGGCATGTATTACCATACGCGATACAGGCATTGGTATCTCTGCTGAGCATCTGCCCTACCTGGGCGAACGCTTCTATCGCGTAGACAAAGCACGTTCGCGTGCGGCAGGCGGGAATGGACTTGGGCTATCGATTGCGCGCAACATCGTCGCCGTCCACGGTGGCACGCTCACACTCAGCAGCGAGCCAGAGCAAGGAACAATCACAACTATCTGTCTGCCACTGGCCCATATTCCAGTTCGTCAGAACGAGGCCGGGATGCTACAGCCGCCTATCAAGGCCTAGCGGAATATCTTTCATGGCCCGACACGTTATGGTATACTACAAGATATATGAAACATGGCTATAGACGGCAGACAGCTCAATTTTCGGTGCGTCGCATCACCAGCGAACGCTACCTGCTTGCAGCGGGGTAGCGAAGCCCTTCTTTGCCCTCCACTAACTTCTATAAACGAGAAGCCCACTACGCTACAGCCTATTGCACCATTGCATTCGCTCCACTATGTGAAAGTGTGAGACGAGAGGAATAGAGATCACATGAACCTAATGGATAAGCTCGCCAACCTGGCGAAACGCTATGACGAACTGACAGCACTGATGGCCCAACCGGAAATACTTGAAGATATCGCACTCCTGCAACGCTATGGACGCGAACGCTCAGAATTAGAAGAGGTCGCGCAAAAATATTATGAGCTGCTCGATACAGAAAAGCAGATCGCAGAAGCGCAAGAACTTATTGAGACTGAAGAACCGGAAATGCGCGAAATGGCTTTTGAAGAGCAGGAACGTCTGAAAAAACAACACGAACAACTGCTTGACGCAGTGCAGGTGTTGCTACTGCCAAAAGATATCATGGATGAGAAAAACGCTATTGTGACCGTACAGGCTGGTGCAGGAGGAGATGAGGCTGCCCTGTTCGCAGGCGAACTCTTCCGTATGTACATGCGCTACGCCGATACGCGCCGTTGGAGAATTGAGGTACTCGACTCCAACGAAACGGGTCAAGGTGGCATCAAAGATATCACCTTTGTCGTCAAGGGCAAAGGTGCTTATAGCCGCATGAAATACGAAGGCGGCACGCATCGTGTCCAGCGCGTTCCCGTCACCGAAGCCAACGGTCGCATCCACACATCAACCGCAAAAGTGATTGTTTTGCCAGAGGCCGACGACGATATCAATATTGAGATCAAAGAGAGCGATCTTCGCGTCGATGTCTACCGCTCAACTGGTCATGGCGGTCAGAGTGTCAATACCACCGACTCAGCCGTGCGTATCACCCATCTACCAACAGGCCTCGTAGTCACCTGTCAGGATGAGAAATCGCAACTGAAAAATAAACTCAAGGCTATGACCGTGCTGAAAGCGCGTCTGTGGGACATGGAAGAAGCGAAACGCCAGGAAGAGTTGCGCAAGTCACGCCGCTCACAGGTACAAACAGGCGACCGCAGCGAGAAGATTCGCACCTACAATTTCCCGCAGGACCGTGTGACCGATCACCGCATTGGCCTGACACGCCACAATCTGCCGGGCGTGATGAACGGCGATATTGATGAGTTTATTGACAACCTGATTACCGTCGATCAGGCCGACAAATTGCAAAGCCTGTTTGAAGATATTAAGGTTGAAGCGAGGTGATAATGCCCCTGGAGCAACCGCAATCCATACGCACCGTTTTTTTCGATGCAGGCTTTACGTTGCTGCGCCCAGCACGATCCACCCCAGAAATCTGCCAGCATGTCTGCCAGCAACTCGGTTTGCACATTCACCTGGATGAGGTCAAGGCGCGCATGGGGGAAGCCGAGGACTACTTTCTGCGTCAAGCGCGCCAGAATCGCCACATCTGGGCCAATGAACAGGCTATTGCGGAATTCTGGGTTGGCTATTATATGAACCTGCTACGGCCCTTTGTCGAAGAACACGATGAGCCGCGCCTCTATCAGCTTGCAGCCACAATTACAGAAGAGTTTGAGCGCCATACCGCCTGGGCAACCTACGAGGATGTCTTACCAACCCTCGAAGCCCTGCATTCACGTGGCTATACGCTCGGCGTGATCTCTGATTGGGGCATCTCGCTCGCTCCCATTCTGCGCAATCTGCACCTGACACACTATTTCGATAGTGTCCTGATTTCAGCTGTGACACGCCAGGCCAAGCCATCACCCGCACTGTACGAGCAGGCCTTACAGCGCACGAACGCAGTTGCTGACTACACCTTACATATCGGCGATTCCTACATCCACGATGTGCTGGGCGCACGTGCAGTGGGCATGGTTCCCGTCTTGCTGGACCGTGCCCACCGCTTTAATGAGCGAGATATTGACTGCCCGCTCGTTCATTCTCTCTACGAACTACTTGATTTGCTGGAGGTTCCATATTCATGAAGGCAACAGCCACAACACGCGGAGCCATTCTCCTCACCGCCGTCGCCATCGGTGCGACAGCGAGCGCACTCACCACGCTTGGCCAATACGTGCGTCACGAGATTCAGCGACGTGGTTATCCATCATGGGAGGCGTGTCGTTGTGAGTTTAAAGAGAACGATACGATTTTCCAGGTTTGGTATAGCCGCCACGAGCGACGTGGTGAGACAATTGTCGCCCACGAATGGGGCTCATATATCACACAACCCACCCTCTGGCTACGCCGCTTCCTGCACCATAGCAGCCAAGTCATGGCAACCATCAACCCACGTAGTCGCTACTTGGAGCGCGTGACATTGAGTCCACAAGAGGCCTATCAGTTCGCACGCCTGCTCAGCTCGACCTCAGCCGAGAGCGATGAGGAAACCTCGCCCTCAAACGCACGCATCGTTTGGCGGCACGAGATTCTCCATTTCCCAGGCTACCCCATTGGTGTCTGTATACGCCGTCTCTATCCCGCGCATATACCAGAGGAACGCGCTCAAGAAGCACAGCCATTGCCTGCTCTGTGGGACCCTTATCGCGACCTCCCATTGCCTAGTGAGGGCAATCTGCTGAAAACACCCGTTGGCACACGTGTTGATTATATCGGTCTGACACCTTCGCAAATCTCGTATTGCACAGCCCGCCTGTAGGCAGCAATTTATTGTGGAATGATTGCGCGCACAACCTCGATGCCGTTGAGGTGCATGTGATAGAGTGAGAGCAGATGCAGCACATCACCACTATGAGGTTGCACGCCAAGAGGCTGCGCCGCCTCAACAGACAGATCGTAGGTCTGGACGGCATTCTCTGGCACAATCACGCGCAACGCACGATCATGCGCGTTGGCATACAATTTCAGGTGTAGAGCCAGTTGGGAAACACATAGGTCAGTACAGTCGCCAACAATAACCGCAACACGCAGCTCGGGATGCACC
>DAICZM010000353.1 GCA_027311145.1 Ktedonobacterales bacterium | reverse complement strand
CGCCATGCATCAAGTGGATTGGGCGGCGTCCGATGACGCCGGGAATTATGCCAGCTGGTGTGTGGATCTCGACGCGGTTGCCGGGCAATGTTGAGGGGTCAAAGCCACCGATAGGGGCGAAATAGAGAAAACCCTCACTGTCGATATAACGGATCAGAAAGCCTAGCTCATCGCAGTGTGCGGTTAACATCACACGTGGTTGCCCGGTGGGGTGAAGAGCCGCAATCACGTTGCCATGCACGTCGGTGCGCATGGTATCGCTATAAGCTTGTAATTCTTCGCGAATAAGTTGTTGGACGGGTTGCTCGAAGCCAGATGGGCTGGGGGTGGCTATGAGGCGACGCAAGAAAGCAATGCGTAGCTCCTCCATAAGAAACTCCTTTTGTAGAGAGAAAACAGTATTTAGACTTTTATGGGAGTATCACAAAAGTCTAAATACTGTTTCATTGGCATGTACAACCTGAATGTCAGATTGTCGATATTGTCGATTTAGCGAACAAATTGCTTCAGTACGTCATCGACGCCGGGATGCATACGGTTGAGACGCAGGTCTTCGGCTCCAGTGGAATCGGTTTGCAAGAGCAAAATACTTTGCTGGATGCAGGAATTCAGGAGTTCACGAGCTGACTCACGTGTGAGGCGTCCGCGAAAACGATTTTTTGGATTGACAGGGTCACCAATGAAATTAGAGACACCGATGATGGTTCGCCAGGACCAGTTACGATCAATATAGTCAAGGAATTGCAAGAATTGAGGATCGAAAACATCAAGAGGTGGATTAGAAGTCATTGATGTGGCATAGGGCGATTGAAACTGATGTGCCATGCCCTGATAAGGAATAGCGGGAAGTGCACCCGTGTTGCCCGTAATTCCCATTGGGGCTGAGGGACCGCTTTGATTGATCGCACTCATCGTCCCGGTGTTGCCCATAGAATTGATGCTATTCAGGCTAGGCATGCTGCCCGTGTTGCCACTAGACAGGCTCTGAGAGAAGCCGCCATTCGCACCAATGGCAGGCAGTGTGCCTGTTGTGCTGCCAAGGGGGCTGCTCATGCCGCTGGGAACAAGCGGAACAAATTGATTGGCACTGCTAATTAAATCTCGGCTGACGGTTCCTGGAATCCCCACAACAATAACAGTTTTGTTTAGACGTAGTTTTAGACGCGCACTGATTCGAGTAAAATCTTTATCGCCCGTCATTAAAACAAAAGTAGAGATAGTGGGACGATCAAAAACAGTTTCAATAATGTCCATCAACATATTGAGATCAACGGTACTCTGGATCACGGTACTCTGTACAACAGAATTGTTGTTTCCAGCATTGACTGCGGGCATATGACCAGTATTCCCGCTATGTTGATAAGGGACGGGATATCCTAAGGGACCAGTGCTGTTATTGCCAAGAGGACCAGTGGGAGTGGACTGACCATAAGGTTGCTGGTAAGCAGAGCCTTGCCGGTAAGTATCACGTGGCTGGTAGTCTGGGGAAGCAAAGTTCTCTTCGGATGGAGCCTCTTCAGGCGAAAACGAGTTCTCGTCTAGATCGCCTGGTATGGGAAGTGGCTCTACTTCTGGTGACCAGCCATTGCTTTGTTGCAGGGGGCTAATCGCGGGAAGCGGGCCGGAATTGCCGGTAACACTGGAGGGCCACTGACGGTAGGGTGGAGGCGCGAAAGACGATGCTATGCCGGGTTCAGAGACATAGCCATTTTGATTCAGTGAGCCGGGAAAAGTATTACCGGAGGCATAGTGAATAGTGCCCATACGAATGCGATCACGTTGCTTGGCTGGGCAATCGACACGATCAATCATTGCCGCTGTCAGGCTACCTTTAAATGGTTCCGGTTGACGGGACCAATCCGCATAGGCGCGAGCAACCATGACAGTGCCATAGCGACGGGCGACGGCTATAAGTTCCTGTGGGTCAGGTTCTCGTCGCTGAATATTCAGCATACTATAACGAATGTTCTCAAAGTCAATGAATAAAGCGATTTCTTCAGGCACAACCTTCTCCTCTCGTGGGGAGAAACCGCGCAGGCCAAGAGTTATGATTGTTCAGGTGCTTGGAAAACCTTGCAGTTCATCCTACAGCTATGAGCATATCATACTTTATGAGCAAAGTCGAGAGGTCTGCGCTTTACTTTGCGTAGCTACTATGGTATATTCTGTAGTTGATAAAGGCGATAAAAGAGTAGAGAACGATGGAACTGACACAAACACATCAGAATAGCAACACTATCTGCCCCATTGCACGCACCGCTGCAATTATCAGCGGGAAATGGACTCTGCTTATTATCCGTGATTTAGTCCCTGGTGTCAAACGTTTTAACCAGTTGGAACGTTCTTTACAAGGAATTAGCCCCAAAACCCTCTCGGAACGCTTGCGCTCGCTCGAAGAAGAAGGCATCATTGCGCGACAGACCTTCGCGGAAGTTCCCCCGCGTGTCGAATATTCGCTGACTGAAAAGGGCCATGATCTGGTCTCTGTCCTTGAGAGTATGCGCATTTTTGGAAACCGCTGGCTTTGCAATAAATAATGGTTGCGTTTTCCCTGTTGCTTTCATTTTCCTTGTATGTCTTCGTATGTCGTCCGCCATCTGGCGAAAGTTTGACAGCAAGGTCTGATCGCCATTGAGTAGGATACAGAAGAAAAAATGCGAGAAGAACCGGGGAAGACCCCGGTCCTTTTTCTCTTCTCGCGTACTGCACCGGTATGCTAGCGTGCAATACCCGCAAATTCCCGTCTGTGGTCGGCAAGAAAACGGTGAAGCACTCCCTCATCTTCTGTGGCGCTGCGCTCTTCTGCCTGACTTTCTACTCTGTTTACCAATTCGTAAAGACTGGCTACGTCGTAGCGCATCTGAACGAGCAGTTGGCCTTCGCCATCAAAACCCTCCACAAAGAGACCTTCTTCTTCTTCGTGGATTGCGATGCTCTTGACACCGATCTGGTCGAGTACTTGACCGACTGCATGTAAGATGCTCGCATAACTGAATGTGGCCGACATTGATCCCTCCCTAAAATAGTTGGAGCTTTTCTCTTGGATTACTGTTACGAGTAGACTACGCTGTCAAACTGCAACATAGTTTCCAATCACTGGTGAACCAATGGTTGGTTGGTATGAAAACCATACTGGGAGAACTATACCCCCACACTCCCTTTACCAGAGGCAAAAGGACATGAGCTATGCCATTGCTTCCGAAAAGGATACATGAGAATATCCCTTGTTTTCACTTCGTGGTTATGATACCATGCTTCGTTTTAGTAGTTTGTCAGCCTCACACTACATACCCTATACATAGTATCATAACATTCCGTAAACGTCAAGGTTTTTTAGTCTTTTGCTTGGCTAGCGGCTACCGCCTATGCCATTCGCAACGGCAGGCGTTGGCCCTGTCCAGCTGCGCCCAACTACCGCTGTTGGCCCCGTATCTTGCTGACCCGTCGTGTTCAAGATTTCAATAGCTTTCAGTCGCCAGAAGCGTGCGCTGGCCGGACGTTTCAGTGAGAGACGTTCTGCAAGTACTTCGTCCGTCATATCTGGGTTTGCTCGTAGTGCTTCGATTGTCATCTGGAGCTTATCTGTGCTACCTTCTGTTGGCACGGCGAACAGTGCAGGATTTGAGCCTTGTTCACTAAGTGGGGTGGTATCTTTCTCTAGTGCTACAAATTGTCCTGTGATTGGACGACTCGTTTCGCTCCTCTCCCTCTCGCTCTCGCTTGCCGACGCGGGCGCGCCTTCATTGCCTGAGCGATTGATTGTGGCCGATAACAAGCTGGATGCGGTGAGACGCGAACCTGTACTCAGCGCACGACGCAATGTTGCGAGCGGCAGGCTGGTCTGTTTTGACAATTCGCTCAGCATCGTAACTTGCTGGTCTTGCTCTTGTTTTTCTTCAGCGGCTGTCTCTGTGATTGTTTCAGCCATCATCGTGTAAACGATACCCAGGAGAGGAAATGCGCTTGCCATAAAAGGGAAGACGCCCGTGAGCCAGGGTGCAGTTCCCTCAGCCGCACTCAACATACTTGGGCTATGAAATTGTTTCGCATAAGCCCAGTTGACGATCCAGGAGAAAACAGTACACATCACAATGAGTAGCCAGTGTTGCCAAACTGCTTTGGGTGTGCGGTAGCGGCGATATCGTTGAAAAGCAGTCCAGGACAAAAGATAGACTGTAACGTCAATGCTAATGGCTATTGCATAGCTGACAGCCCACCACCAAATGCCTTCTGGCCCTTGTGATGGCTCAAACGAGGCAAAGAAATATGCCACGTGAGGAATAGATGCAGCCAAAAATACGGCAAAGGCGATCCAAAAGAAATATTTCATAGTATTGAGCTTAATCCTCCGCAAGATGATGTAGATATCCCCATCCTAAAATTGCATATACCTGTAGCGTAGCGCACAATGTTGATAAGCGTCAATCCTTTATAGGACCATCTGGCTAACGACGCTTTCATCTTTTTTTGCGCATGAGTGCCACATCACGAATTTTCAAAATTTTCAGAAACTTGTTGAAAAAAGTGTTGACAAGTTTCTGAAAGTGTGGCATATTATGCAAGCACCGCATGAGCGTGCTGCAAATGCACATTGACAACTGAATAAGCATAATTACTTCAATTTTGCTGATAGTCACCAAAGTCAACCTGCTAGTCAGTGTTGATAACCATAGTAACAAGCAAGAGTTGAAGCAGAGAAGTCGCGAAAACCTAAGCATGAAGAGAAGAAGAAGAACAAGGTATAAAGAGTACGAGGTGGATGCCTAGGTGCTGAAGGCCGATGAAGGACGCGGAGACCGGCGAAACGTTCAAGGGGAGCTGCATACAAGCGAAGAGCCTTGAGAATCCGAATGGGGCAACCCCTCCAGAGTGATGTCTGGAGACCACTTGATGAACACATAGTCAAGTGGGGGGCAGTGGGCGAACTGAAACATCTCAGTAGCCCGACGAAGAGAAATCAACCGAGAGACCCGAAGTAGTGGCGAGCGAAACGGGTAAAAGCCCAAACCGTTCTCTTTTCGGAGAGAGCGGGGTTGTAGGACGTGCAGAACCAAACCGGAAAGGACGCAAAACTGCTGGAAAGCAGTCCCGCAGAGGGTGAGAGGCCCGTAGCGGAACGATCTGGGGCGGGGCGCGTATCCTGAGTACCACGGGACACGAGAAATCCTGTGGGAAGCAGGGGGG
>DAICZM010000352.1 GCA_027311145.1 Ktedonobacterales bacterium | reverse complement strand
CCTGATACCCCTGTTGTTTAAGTAGAGGCACAAGTTGGGCAGCAGTCTGAGCTGTATCTTCTTTTCGCCCCTGGTAGAATATAGCAATTGTTTTCACAACTCTCTCCATCAGTGCTGTATGCATAGTGTCGAATAGGCTTTCTAAATAGATTGTTCGTGGGTTGGTGAGAGCCTACAGGTGTTCGACGCTACACCTACATGTGATACTTCACTAATGTACGCTATGTGATAATGCTTGTCAACTCTGCTGGGCAGTTCTCAGGGTTTCTCTCCCCAAATTGTCATGTAAAAGCAGATACCACAAAAATCATTGGCGAGTATTTCCTCTTGTGCTTGTCGGTAATACTCATGCAGTTGTTCCGGCGTTGTCTCGCCCCATTTCAGGAAAAAAGGCTCCAAAAGTTGAAAGGCGAGTAGCAGGTTTTCGCTATAGCTGTTATATTCTGGCGTGCCTATCGAGTAGTCAAGGATATGGGCAAGACTATCGATGTGTTGAAAACCAGCTTGACGTAAGAAATACCCTAATTTGGGTGTAATGCAGACATGTCGGCCACTAGGTGAAAAGCTTTTGCCGGCCCTAAAGAGGCTTTTTGTAAATAGCTCTGTGAGTATATCGCAAGCTAAGCTGGTGCTAATGGGCCATTCTGGTTCAGTGAGACGTAAAATACCACCGGGACGCAAAATGCGTTGGCATTCCTGGATGAGCCTGGGCCAATCGTTAGGAGCCATAAAGCCATAGAGGTAGCGTGCATTCACAACATCGAACGTATTATCTGGAAAATCGAGCGGCTGTTGGATGTTCATGACCGCAAAGCTTGCGTTCTCTAATCGTTGTGTGCGTGCAAAAGCGCGTGCATACTCAACGAGTCCTTTATCAATGTCTACGCCAATGACTTCCATATCGGCATGCTGATACGCCATTTCAAGGACCCAGCCGCCGGGGCCACAGGCCAGGTCGAGTATGCTATGGAACGCAGAGAAATCAGTACGTTCGGCAAATGCCCCTTTCATGTTGCGTGTGAGGAGAAAGTCTTGATTGATGAGGCGTGCAATCTCTGTTCCATCCTGGACGTTCACGACATAGTCACTTTGTAGTGTGTTTAGTGATGGTTGGGGAGTTGGTGTGTATGGTTGTTGAACCAATTTCGCGTCTTCTAATGGCTGTTGCATCTGCTGGAAGATCCTTTCCCAAAATGCCAATGATGTATTTGCTATTATAGCTGATAGATGGATAAAATGATACGCATCTTTTGGGAAAGAGGCCAGACATTAAGTCTGTTCATGAGCGGAATGCCTCGTCAAAACCTTCACCTGTGTGATACACGGTCGGTGAGCCGTTGTGATAGAGGGTGACGTTGCCTTGTCCATAGATGCGCCAACCCCTCTGGCGGTCAGCACTATTATCATTGATGATGCCTGTGTGTTCGTCAATGCCCAGCAGGATCACCGTCGGGAGCAATGCGGTCAGTTGGCGTGCCCAGCCTTTCCCGAAGGTATTATGGTGTGGCAGAACACAGGTGTTGGGGAGGAAATTTAGCCCTGGCATCACCTGGCCCTTGCCTGGGTCGAAGTAGTATTGGCACATGACCATGGCACCAGCACTACTACCAGCGATGACCGCACCATCGTCGTAGGCAGAGCGCATGGCTTGATAGCTGGCACTACCTGCGAGTGTTTCGCCGAGATAGCCGGTAAAACCACCGAGCATGTAGATCAGACGTGTGTGACGCAATTCTGCGGCCAGGGTTGTGTTATTGGCAGATGCCCTATCGAGGATAGGAAGAGCTTCGACGTTGGTAGCTCCCAAGTGACGGAACCAGTTGATGCCATTAGTACCAGCGCGTTGATGATTGTTGTCTGGTGCGGCCGCTGTTGGCAGAATACGTACACGCGCATGTAATCCGCCTGCTAGCATGAGGGCGCGCAGGTCCGGTTCGGACATACGTCCGCCAAACTCCGCGCCCCCTTCTAAGACAAGATATCCCGTCATAATTCCACTCGCTTCGTAGGCACTATGTATCAATCACTTGTTAGTCTATTATACCGCACATCGGCGTCGTGTCGATAGAGCGCATAATGGCTGTGCTAAGAGTAACGAACAGTCGGGAGATGTGAGCCAATGTGACCCACAATAATAGTATGTTCATGTTCTTCAGGGATAAAATAAATGCGCCAAGCCTCTGGTGTCAAGCGGACATGCCAGCTAAAAAGTCGATAGTGTCCATCAGGGCAGAGAAATGTATGTTCCTCGTGTCGATGCGGATAAGTGTTGGGTTAAATGGGTCGGTGATGCGTCCTTCGCCGATAAGATCTTCTACTTCTATCCCTGTTCCATAATCATCGGAAAAAGAATCCTCAGTTTCGCTGGTATAGGCCATAGATACTCTCCAGTTGTAGAAAATATGGTGATAAGTGTAGACTACTTGTTCCTACTTTACATGCATTGTATTATACTCTGCTCATGCATCAGGAACAAGTAGCCCGCTTTGCCGCTATTTTATCCTCCAAACAGGTTGGGGAAGATTGTGTTGAGGATGATTAATGCGGTGAGAATGGTCATGATGATCGTTGTCAACCAGGCGATAGTGTTGAAAATGCGCCCATTGACGTATTTGCCGAGCAAGCGACGATCATTGCATAAGATAATCATCAGGACGAGGATCAGTGGGAGCAGCATGCCACCAACAATGTTGGGCAGGTTGAGTACAAACACGAGTTTATCGGCTGGGACGAAGAGCGTGATGCCGGCTCCCAGGACGATGACAAAGGTGTAAAGGAAAAGAAACTGCGGAGCTTCTTTGAATGTGCGCCCGACGCCGCGTTCCCAACCAAAGGCCTCCGCAATGGAATACGCTGTTGAAAGTGGCAGGACACTGGCAGCCATCAGTGAGGCATTGAGCAATCCAATCCCAAAGAGAATCTCTGCAATCTTGCCGTTCCCACCTACGAGTGGCTGCAAGGCAATGGCCGCATCCTGTGCGTACTGAATTTGTATGTGGTGTACGAACAGTGTTGCTCCGGTTGCGATCACGATAAAGAACGCGACAAAGTCAGTGAGAAATGCACCGACATACGTGTCGATACGCTCATAGTTGAGGTGATTAACGGAAATACGCTTATCGGCGATGGCCGATTGCTGGTAAAATTGCATCCAGGGTGCAATAGTTGTTCCAATGACGGCAATCAGCGTCAGCATATAACCAAGTGGTTCACCTTTTCCTTTGGGAATAGTCGGTGCGATGGTCTGGTGGAAGACCTGTGTCCAATCGGGGTGTACAAGAAAGCCGCTAAAAACATAACTCAGATAAATAAGACAGAGGACGAGCAGGACGCGCTCCACATATTTGTAGTTTCCGCGAATGACCAGGAACCAAACAATGACAGCGGCGAGTGGTACGGCAATAAATGGACTCACGCCGAAGATATCCATGGCCCCGGCGACGCCAGCAAACTCGGCAACCGTTGTTGCGATGTTGGCAATTAGTAAGAGGAGCATGCTCCAAAAAGTGATGCGCACACCAAAACGCTCGCGAATCAGGTCGGCAAGCCCTTTGCCGGTCACGACGCCCATGCGTGCAACCATTTCTTGTACGACGGCAAGACTAATGGTCACTAGCACAATGGCCCAGAGCAGGCCGTAGCCATATTGCGCTCCTGCAAGTGAGTAGCCTGTAATGCCGGTGGCATCGTTGTCAACATTAGCGGTAATCAGTCCTGGTCCAATAACTGAAAGTAAAATGAGGAGTTGACGTATCCAGACGCGGCGTACTCTGCGTTGGCGCACAACGACAGCCTTCTCCATTTTGTCAACATTTTTCATGATACACCTCCTTGTCGGGGGCAGAGCCTAATAAAAAAGCCCCCAGGTTATAAGGGGGCAGAAAAGCTATGAATACGATGCTTTTTCCCCCTCTAGTCGAGCTTTGGCACTGTACAACGTAGGATAGTCTTGCTATCCAGCCACTTCGGGTTTCGCCTTATGCCGACGAGACCTGGCCTGATCGTTGGCGTCTCTCGACGTTTCTGATCAGTGGCCTATGTTTCTACAGCCGCCTCACCTAACGAGGTCTGACAACACTATAGAGTTATCGAATGTACTATACTCCTAGCCACTTCATTGGTCAAGGGTTTGGCCACATTACTGGTAATTGTTGTGATTTGTCAAGTGGGTTCCTGGAGTTTTTGAACGAACCCTCTCTGCGCGAAGAGCCTAATAAGAAACGCTAGCTGCATCCTGGGAGAGGAATTCAACCAGTTTGGCTCCGCCTACAATAGTGGCTCCTTCGATCAGATCGCTATCGGTGTAACTGCGTTTTTTGAAACAGGGCGAACAGACCCAGAGGACGCCGCCTGCGGCAACAAAATTTTGCACCAGTGTTGCCATTGGCTGGAATCCTTCTTCAGCGATCTGGGCAGCGACCCCTTTGACGGCAAGGCGTACCCCTTCGCTGCTGAGAAAGACCATTGTATTTTTGCCGGATGCGACCGCTGCATTCGCAACAACCATTCCAACGGTTGCACGGTCTGCGTCATCGGTTGAGTGTGTGAGGTTAACACAGAAATTGTTTGTCATGTGAGTTCCTATCCCTTTCGAAGTAGAAATTGATGTCCTTGCTCATCGGGTAGAGTTGTAAGCAGTGTATTGCCCGTCATACGACACCATGCCGCAATGTCTAGGTGGGCAGCTGCATCATATGCCGTTACCAGAAGTGTTTGACCTGCTGAGAGAGGGCGCATTGCTAGCATAATTTCCATAACTAATTGACCACATCCCTTTTCTCCAAGATCAAGCTCACGGTCTGTACGTGTAGGGATTTCCATTGCAGTCTAGACCTTTCTCACAAAATAGCGATTTTCCTGCTCACCTTCTTGTTCCGCAAGCAAGATATTGCCCGTCATACGACACCACGCGGGCAGATCTTCGCGAACCCCAGGGTCAGTCGAACGAACCTCAAGCACGTCGTCATGACTCAGGCGTTTCATAGCTTGCAGCATGAGGATGAGTAAGCCACCTCCACATCCTTGCTCGCCCCCATCACATAAGGCCTTGATGTTGAGAATTTGCCCGGTGCGCGTTGTGAAGGTTTCCGTTGTCATAAAATCGAATCCTTTTGAGGCTTGCATGATCTGCTTGACACTATGCCGAAAGAGTGTGAACGTCTGTACGTTCCCTTGCTATTCACGCACAGATGTACGATATCATGCTGCTCTACACTATGT
>DAICZM010000351.1 GCA_027311145.1 Ktedonobacterales bacterium | reverse complement strand
AAGATACGACGAATGTCATACGTGAAGCAAACCGCACGGTAAGATTTGCCGATATCTATCGCGAGGTGAAAGCTATGAGCCATGAACATGACCCAGCATCTAATGACAATCGTAGCATGCCAACTGAACTAGACTTCGTACAGATTAACATGTATGTCATGAACCTCATACGTCAGTCCCCGTATGCTCCCGCCTGCCACCACGACAGCGAGGATATTGCGCAAGAAGTGCAGTTCAAACTAGCCCGTGTTGCTGCCAGACATACTATTCACAACCTCGACGGATATCTCTATCGCGCAGTGCGTAACGAATGCATTAGTTTCTTACGAAAACGGCAAAAAGAACTGCCAACGGAAGATATTGAACTAGTAGACATGCAGTATAGCAGTTTGCATATCCTTTCATGGATCATGACGGGGAGAGCGCAAGACCCAGCTTTGCTCTATGAACTGCGTATGAATACAGTTGAATTTCTAAATCGCATGTGCGAGGCGTTGCTCAAGTTGCCAAAAGCTCAACGGAATGCCATTTTGTGCTATACGAAAAGGCGCATGGGGCAGGGAGAGCATGTGCAGTTGCTGATGGATGCGTTTCAGCGTCACAACCTTGCCAGTGAACTTGCCAGTGTTCACTGGCCAGCAGGTGAGAAGGAACGTCAAGCTATACGTGGTTCTTACTTCCAGGGACGACACCGCCTCGCCAGAATGCTTGGTATTCCCCTGACAAGACGGCATACCCGGTAATTAAACCATTGGAAGATGCTCGGTATAGAGAGGATGCTGATCATCGTGTGCAACGCGACGAGCAAGCATACGTTTCATGACATGGCCAATGCGACGAATGCCCTCTTCAATATACTCCTCTTCCAGCGAAGCAAAGCTCAGGCGAATGTGCAAGTGGCCTCCGCCATCGATATGAAAAGGTTCACCGATGACAAAGGCCACCTGCTCCTGTGCAGCCTCACGCAAAAGGGAGCGTGCGCGAATGCTCTCGGGCAAACGACACCAGAGATGAAAGCCACCAGCCGGACAGTTTACACGCACACCTTCGGGCCAATACAGCTGAATAGCATGGAGCATTTTATCGCGTTTCTGGCAATAGCGTTGGCGCAGACGTATCAAATGGTCATCCAGGAAATTCTGACGCAACAGTTCGGCAACTAACCATTGCCCAATGGCATTTGTATTGAGATCAAATATTTGTTTATGCAACGAGAGCCGCTCTATCATCTGCGCCGGTGCAGCCAGCCAAGCAACACGCAGGCCAGGGGCCAGTGTTTTGGAGTATGTACTCAGATACAAAACATTTTCATAGCTATCCAGTGCCTTAAGGGGTTGCGGAGCGGGTAGCTCGTAAAACATTTCACCGTAGGGATCATCCTCAACAATGGGTGTTTGATAGCGTTTTGAAAGTTGTAGCAAACGGCGACGACGCTCACTCGACAGCACCACGCCTGTTGGATTTTGAAATGTTGGTTGCGTGTAGATAAAACGTGGGCGACGGCGAACCAGCAACGATTCGAGCAGATCAATACGCATACCCTCATTATCAACAGGAACGCCCAGCACGCGCGCTCCCAGGGCACGGAATGTTTGGATCGCACCTAGATAAGTTGGTACCTCAACCACTACCTCGTCACCAGGATTGAGTAAAAAGCGACCTACCAGGCCCAAACCTTGCGTCGAGCCAGAGAGGATCAGAATATTCTGCCAGTCCAGTGCCACACAGCGTCGCCGCATGCGAGCCGCAATGCCTCTACGCAGACTTTGCAACCCCTCTACGGGGCAATAGCCCAAAGCTTGCTGGCGTTCATGTTCCAAACCACCGTCTACAATGGTTCGCAAGAGTTCGGCTGGTAGCATATCAGGGGCTGGTGTGCCTGCGGCAAACGAAATCACTTCACGCCGTTCACCCATTGATGCCAATTCGCTTAATACACGTGCATCTGGACCAAGAACGGCATCTTCTCCCGCTGCCAGACCAAACAACCAGGATGGTGTATGCTCATCGCCTGCATCTTCATCATTATCACGATAGCTTTTGTGTACCACCGTGCCACGTCCCACATGTCTCTCAAGTAGACCTTCACTTGCTAATTCGTTATAAGCATTCATGACGGTTGTCCGATTCACACACAACTCTTGCGCCAGCGCACGCTCTGTGGGCAAGCGCGTTCCCTCAATCAGTTCACCGGACAAAATGGCATCGCGAATACGCTGGGCAATCTGGCGATAAAGAGGAACACCATTCTTACGCTCCAATGCAAGTAATGAATGCAGCGGAACGGTAAAATACGGCAAGCTTTGATGATCTGCCACTGTTTCCTCCTGATTGGTTGGTAATTGGTTTCTCTACTCTAACTGTAACCAATCATATCAGGAGAAAACAAGGGCCAATTGGCCGCCATTAGCAATCCAATAGTGTCAGCCAACTCTTCCTATTAGCGGCGTGCAAACATTGCGTACAAGATACCAAGAGCAAGTGTCAAGCCGATCAACGCAACAAAAATCCAGAAGAGCAGATTTGTCAGAACCAGCACCAGCATGGCCAATACAGCAAGTAGATTTAACACTCCGATCAACACATACACACACACACACACATGCTGCCAGAGTGGTCCGCGCCGCAGCCAATGTGTAATAATAGACAAAGGGATCACACTGAGCAGGAACACTCCTTCAACATAATCTAGCCAGGTATGATACACAATCCACGCCATGCTGCTATCAAGGATACGATTCAGACCACTAAACCAGTTGACATCAAGGCCATGCAAGTCAACTCGGAGCGGTGGCAAAATCACCAAACCAGTACATGCCAGCGCAGTAAACAGTGTTCCGATCAACGCACTACGGCGTAATTGGGGAGCAATCGGGATTGAGCTATTCTCATACACACGTGTGCGCCGCATAAAATCATCGAGGCTCAAACCTGGCAAAACAGGCATCGCGCGCTCAGACGACAAAGCCGGTAAAAAATGGGAATGATCAGTGTACATTAAAAACCTTTCTAGCTTGTCACTCACCTGGCAATAAGGTGCATGGTATCGTTGTAGATACCATGCACCGCATGCATACATGTACACTCGTCAGGCGATCAGCGTTACCAGGCCCATTGCGCCAAGAGGAACCAGGTTGCCAGACCATATTCGTCAGCAATGGCTCCAAAGATCAGTGGGTCCAGCAATACAGCGGAAACGGCACTGGCTCCCATACCAACTAGCCCGACTCCATAGAGGCTACTTTTACTCACAGTGCGCATGCTACCAGCGACTGTGCTAGTAAGAGCGTGAGCAATCCGCCCCAACATGTGAGCGGTGCGATGTTGAACGGGAGGCACAGGCGGTTGAACCACACTCAATGAGAGCGGACCATACTCGTCTACACTGCCATGTGGAACCTCATGCGCAATGTAGGTATACAACAGTTCAGTGGGAACGCCTGCCTTTTGAATCGCCTTCATGCGCCGATTAACATTACGTGGTAACAGAAAGGTTCCGCCAATGTAGAGCGGGTCGAGATCAGCCGGAACAATCGCTACATCGGAGACACTGCCCCGAATCAGCTTCATATTCCGAAACAGTGGATACTCACCCAGCGTTTGGATAGTAATGCCTCGCTCGCGGCATGGATACTCGACCAACTCTACCGCCTGCTGATGTAGACGTAAACGATAGCGCATATCGGCATACGCCTGGAGTACAGTGGTGCCAGCAATCGTCTCAGGGGCAAGCGAGAGATGTCTTTCGGGGGCAACGATCATCTCACGTGAAGGGGTCGCCAAGCCATCCTGCACCACACGAAGAACACGTTGTGCCTGCACTGTTCGTGCGCGATCTGTAGCATCTGTCTGTATCATATTAATTTGCTCTCCTTCTCAAACAATGGCGCAAGATATGCGCATCAACGGGTATTTACATTTCCCGTTCTACCAATACAGACGATAGAAAAATGCGAGAATTAAATAAAAAAGATAGAAATTTTATGTCCGTAAAATTTTTGTAGGTATTTCGTAAGAATACTGATCTATTGCACGGCAAAATCAAACGGTTCATCTCAAACAATAGACGGGGCAGAAACTGCTATAACAATTTCTGCCCCGTCTGTTGTTTGAGAGCATGTCAAACTATGCAGTGTGAGGCGTTTGCTCCTGCATTACTGTGCGGGCAGGCACAAAATGTTTGAAGAGCCAATAGCCTAGATAGAACATTGCTACCCACATTAATGCATCTATTGGCCCTGCCAGTGGCGTATCAGGCGTAGAATATGCCGAATTAGTCAGCCAGCCAAGCAGATCACGCGCAAAACCAAAGATCGGAATGCCAATTAGCAACAACAGCGCGAGCCAGTGCTTACGCCCACGCCAGAAACGCCAGATCAACAAATAGCCAAGACTACCATAGATCAGCACAGGAGTAATATAGAGGGGCAAGGGCACATGCAATATGAGACCATTGAGAGTATAGTGCCACCAGTGTGCATAATACGCTAGCAGATCGAAAAGCAGATTGAACATGCCCATCACCAATCCTCCCAACAATGACACCAGCACGGCGCGCTTTGGTGATGGCATGAACAGCAAAACGCCCAGGTAGAATACCACAATAAACGGAGCAACCAGTACAAAAAAAGCTTTTATCTCCATAGAGAGCAGACTCCTCTTTCAGATATGCTATTATATAAGTGTCATCAGCACACTAAGTCCATGAGAAAGGATGACTTATGAATATCATACCGCTACGCATCGCCCTCGCACAAGTCAATATGACGGTGGGTGATCTGGATGGCAACCAAAGAAAAATCGAGAAACACATGCGTCAGGCATACGAGGCAGGAGCGCATATCGTTTGTTTCCCTGAACTAGCCCTGACGGGTTATCCACCGGAAGACCTGCTACTCAAACCCGGCTTTGTCGCTGCCAATTTGCGCGCGCTGGAGGCTCTTATTGCCGCGAGCCGTGATCTGCTTGACCTGACAGTAATCGTCGGCTTTGTGGATCGCGAGCATGACATCTACAACGCCGCAGCCATCATTTATGAGGGACGGCTTGTCGGTGTTTATCACAAACACTACCTGCCCAACTATGGCGTCTTTGATGAAAATCGCTATTTTCAGGCGGGACGCACTGCCCCGCTTTTCGTCCTACACGGCATCCACATCGGCATCAACATCTGCGAAGATATCTGGTATCCCACCGGGCCAATGACACAGCAAGCTCACGCAGGAGC
>DAICZM010000350.1 GCA_027311145.1 Ktedonobacterales bacterium | reverse complement strand
GGCTTTGCGTTCAAGATGGACGTGCGTGATTTTCTGGGAGCGGGAGATAGTGATCATGGTTGACCTCCTCTTGAGGCATGAGACATTCCTGACACATGGTGACGAGGGCCTGGAGGACGCTGGCTTGTTGCTCTTTGCTCAGTGTCGTCCAGACCCGGCTGGGCTGGATCTGATCGAGATGAACGTCCTTCTGGAGGATGGGTGGGACAACTGGTGGTTGAAGCGTCATCGGCTTGCTCTCCTTCACTGGCATGAGTCGTACACGCGAACTCACAGAGTAATTGTCGGAGAGATTCGACCGAAATGGGAAGGGGGTAGAGGGTCGTCGGATCATATTCTAGATTGGTGGCGGTGATTGGCACATGTCGTTCAACGGTCGGACGAATCCAGACGATGCAGCAGCGACCACGATGAGAGGATTTGGTGATGCCAATACACGGCAAGGTACGCCCAAAGAGTGGGTGGCGAGGATCAACCACCATCACCATCTTTTCAGGTGGCGACATCATGAGATCAATAGGGGTAGTTAGTTGATCGGGTTTTGACTCGTTCTGCTCTCCCCCTCATCTTTCTTCCAGTCATTGCTGTCTCCATTTTCTGATCGTTTTGCAAATTTTGCCAGCATCTTCTCTTTTGATGTTTTTTGCTCGTTGTAGAGCCTTTTATCCCAACTGAAATGTGTGCCGGAACTGGTACATATAAGGAGAACAGCATGTTACTGGTCAATCTTTCAAAAGTCAGTAAAGACTTTGGCGGCAATATCATCTTTCGTGATCTTGATCTGGATATCATGGAGCATGAGCGCATTGGTCTGGTTGGCGAAAATGGTGGTGGCAAATCGACGCTACTGAAAATGCTGGCAGCTATCGAAGAGCCGACAACAGGTGTGATCTCGCGTCGTCGCAATCTCACTATTGGCTATCTTGTGCAAGAGGCCGACCCACAGCAGCATCAGAAGACGCTCTTTGAGGCCGCTGCCGAAGTTTCGCAAGAACTGGTCGAACTGCCCGTTATTTTAAGCGCGATGGAGGCGCAGATGGCTAATCCTGTGATTGCCGCTGACCCGCACAAACTGACCCAACTGCTTGAGGAGTACGGTAAGGCGCAAGAACGTTTCGAGGCGGCTGGCGGCTATACGCTTGAACACCGTGTCGAAACGGTATTACAAGCTCTCGGTTTTGGGCCTGCATGGTATGACACTATCGTGGGCACGCTGAGCGGTGGCGAAAAGAAACTGGTCAATCTGGCGCGCATCCTGATTCGTATGCCTGATCTGCTCTTGCTCGACGAGCCAGATAATCATCTTGATCTGGAGGCGAAAGTCTGGCTTGAACAGTATATTGCCAGTTATCCGGGGACAGTTGTGATTATCTCGCATGATCGTCTCTTACTGGACAGAGCGGTTAAGAAAATTTATGAGCTTGAGGATGGGCGTATCTCGTCGTATGCGGGCAATTACAGCTACTACTTTGAAGAGCGGCAACGCCGTTTGCAGCAGCAGCAGGAACTCTACACGCAACAGCAAGACGAGATCAAGCGGCTGGAAGTTGTCTGGCGACAGTATCAGGGCTGGTCTAAGTTCAATGAGAAGTTCGCGACACGTGCAGAGGATACCTTAAAACGCATTGAGCGCATTAGACGTGACGCTGTGGGTAAACCTGTGCTGGTGCGTGATCGTATCAAGGTTAATTTGGATGCTGATCGTAGCGGTAAGAAGGTTCTTGAGGTCAAAGGCTTGGGCAAAGCCTATGGCGACAACGTGCTTTTTCATCCCTTTGATCTGACCATCCTGTATGGTGAGCGCGTGGGTATCGTGGGAGCCAATGGGAGTGGCAAAACGACCTTGCTGAAAACGATGCTGGGCCTTTTGCCTGCTGATAAGGGCAGCAGCAAAATCGGGGCCAGCGTGGTCACTGGCTATTACGCGCAGGAGCAGGAGACGCTGCCATCTGGCAGTACGCCACTCGACTTTGTGCGCCATATTAAGCCAATGACAGAGCCACAGGCCATCGCATTTCTGAGCAGCCTGCTTTTTTCTTATGCGGATATTCGCACGCCGATTCAACGCCTGAGCGGAGGAGAGAAGAGCCGTTTGCAGTTGGCCTACCTTATGCTGACCGATGCTAACTTTTTATTACTGGATGAGCCAACCAATAATCTGGATATTGCCTCGGTCGAGGTCTTAGAAACATCGTTACTGGCGTTTGAGGGAACCGTGCTGACCGTTTCGCATGATCGCTACTTTCTCGATAAGATTGTGACGCGCATCGTGGCGATTGAAGCGGACGGACAGGTGCGCAGTTATCCCGGCAACTTCTCATATTATTATGAGCGGCGCTGATTGTATCAGCTATCCAGGCTTGCCAGTTGTGCGCGTAGGAAGGTAACGCTCTCTACAACCTCTTCCTCGCGCACATTGTGCAGGATCAAGGACCTATATAGCCGATGCGTTGTAACAAGTTTTTCCTTAGACGTTTCCACTCACTTCGTCGAGGCGCATCGGAGTATCGCTCTCGGCTGAACGCGCAATCGCTACCAACGTGCGCACCGCGGCGATGCCATCTTCCAGATTTGCCCCCAGTTGTGGCGCGTCGTGGAGAATGGTATCGGCAAAGCTCTCTATCTGAAGTTTATAGCTAAAGGCATCTTCGCCCAACACGCGGCGGTACTGATGGTCGCGCACAGAGAAACATTCTACGTGGCCAGCCTTAAAGAACCAGGGCAGGTAGGCGTGCCCGTTGACGCTACCATATTCGCCGAAGACTTGAAAACCTTCTTCAAAGTCGCCGCGTATCGGCACGATCAGGTCCAGATGGCCCAGGCTGCCATTGGCGAAATCTGCCGCGATAAACCAACAATAGGAGTCGAAGCGTTTCTGGAAGCGGGCGTGGACCCGTGTGAGCGCACCACCAAGAAAGCGGACCGTATCGACGAGATGAATACCGTGCGTGAGGAGAAAGTAGCGTTGCCTGTCGGCTTTGGGATTGCCAGCGGGTCGCAGGATGTTAGCACTGGTGATGGGCAATGGTTGGAGATTGTCGGTCATGGTATAGCGATCAACTGAGTCATAATACCAAGCTTTCAAGGCTTGTAGCTGTCCCAGTTCTTCTTGAATAAAGCGTTGGGCAAAGGTCACGCCGGGATCAAAACGCCGATTATTGCCAATTTGGACGACGAGTGGCTGCTCTGGCCTCTGCGTATAGATGCGCAGTGACTCGCATTCTTCCACGTTGACACCGAGCGGCTTTTCGATTAAGACGTGTTTGCCTGCCGCGAGAGCCTTCTGGGCCAGCGGGATATGGAACTGGTCGGCGACAGCGATAATAACCGCCTCGACTTGTGGGTCTGCGAGCATCGCATCATAATCAGTATAGGTCACACGTGGCTGGTGAATTGCCGCCATGCGCGTGACAAGGTCTTCCGCTCTATCACACATGGCATAGAGTTCCGCGTTGCGCGCCTTGCAACATGCCTCAAAATGCGCGGCTTGCGCAATGGGACCTGCTCCTAGAACGCCGACGCGCAGCAAGCGCGCCTCTTTCTTACTCATAAATACTATTACCCTCTTCCGTTCATTGAAAGATACAACCATCTTCATTGTGGCATCAGGTATCGGGAGAGCGCAAGGACAACAATATTATTTGCTAACCCGTTCGATCTCCCTATGGGGTTGCGTGTTTTTATTGCCGGGAAATAACGCACGCAACGGCAGCGCGAAAAAGATGGCGAAGAGCAAGCTGAGAATAATGCAGGCAGGTACGTTAATCCAGGCCAGTGTGAAAGTAATGATATAGAAAAGAGGGCCAAAATGATATTGACGGCTGATAGCCTGAGCCTCTTCTATATCAGCATTTTTGCCAAGCAAACGGTTGTTGTACGAGGCATAACGCCAGAGCAGATTAAAACAGATCGCCATGATGATCCCTGTACCGCTATAGATGATTGCTGCTGTATGCCCAGCGGGATAATGGATGTATTGTTGTGCCAGCAGTGCGGTAGGATAGGGAATAAACACAATTACCATTAAAAGCAGTAAATTGAGCAGGATGAGTGTGTTATCGACATAGCGAATATGTTTGAACAGCCTATGGTGATTCAGCCACATGACGCCAATTGTGGCAAAACTGGTGACAAAGGCGAGCAGCATGGGCCATTGATTGCCAAAAAAGCCCCACAGAGCATGATCGTCTTGTAGTTTAGTGATGGGAGGAAGTTGAATGTTGAGGATAAGCAGTGTGATCGCGACGGCAAAAACGCCGTCGCTGAATGCTTCAACACGCCCAGTCTCCTTCTCGTCGTCCATGAGGTCGCTCCTTTGTGTGGTTGTGGGTTCATGTGGCATCGCGTATAGGCCAGGATGGGCATGGTTATGGAACTGCGATTGTGCTAATGGGCCGAGCCAAATTGTTGCATATGGCGGCGTTCACGTTCAAGTGCGTTGGCAGGGAAGGGGCGCGCTCCACCCAGTGTCTGAGCATCGAGGATCAGTTGGGCCGCTTCTTCCATGGCGACGATCAGTTGCGCGGTTGCCAGTGGGTCGCGGCTGAAGGCAAGCAGACCGTGGTTAGCTAGCAGGAGGGCGGGAACGGTAGGATGTTGTTGTAGCTGCTCGACAATGTAAGCAACAGCTTCTTGTGAGCCGCGTGGTCCCCACTGCGCAACGGGCACATCCTCGGTAATGCCGAAACGCAGGAAGGCTTCGTAGACGCATGGCAGAGGTTGGTGGGCCATTGCGAAGCTGGTTGCACGTGGCGAGTGTGTGTGAATGACGGCATTGACATCAGCGCGCAGGCGATAGACGTTGGTGTGCATGCCAATGATCTCACGAGCAACTGGCTCAATTTTGCCCTCGACAAGCTCGCCGTCTAATGTGACGACGACCATCTGCTCCGCTGATAGCTGATCAATACGCCCGACCGAGGTCAGGAGAAGATGTTCTTTGTTGGGTAGGCGCATGCTCATATTGCCATGTCCGCTGTGCGATAAAACGCCCGCGTCAGTCAACAATTTTGCTGCCTGTACAACCTGTTCTCGCTGCTCTTGATAGCCTGATGTTGTCATAACTCTGCTCCTCATTGAATCGGTGTTGCTACTTGTTCATAAACGACGCATAAGCCATTATATAACAGGTACAAGCCTGTTTTTCCTACAGAGGTGAGAGCGTTTTAGCCATAGAGAAGTATAACAAAATAGTAGGTAGTACTCTGTCAAACGTGATTGCATACCTT
>DAICZM010000034.1 GCA_027311145.1 Ktedonobacterales bacterium | reverse complement strand
GATTAGCGCATGCTATACCATTGATCGTGCCCTCAACGGAGATTTACGCGGCTAATACACATCAAACTGTAATAAACACGAAAAAAGGCGCGCCTCCTCTATGGGGCGCGCCTTTTTTCGTTCTAATAGCTATTGGACAGTCACATTACCGATCATATAGCCCTTCATCGCCATCGGCCCCATCCAACCAGATAGACCTACACCACAGGGGTCAAAGCACTCAAAGGTGTACGTTCCAGCATTGCCCGTGTGAAAACTAAAGGTGACACTGGCGTAACTCGCACCCTGGGGGGCATCACCAGGGACAGGGACGCTCAGGTGCATCTGTAAAATGGTGAAGGTGTGTGCAACTTTCGCAACATCCAGTGCGCTATATGCTGTACCATCGGCTGTTGCAATGCCGCCAACGGTTCCCTGCACCTTTGCGAACGGTGAGCCATTCGGCAGGGCCGTGTCACCCAGGTCATAGTTATGAATGGTGAGCGTAACCAAGCTGTACGCCGGCAATGTCAGGCTGATTGGCGTGTACGCAGGCCAATCTTTGTGTGCGGGATTGCCACCAAGTACGATACTAAGCTGAGCCTGTACATGCTGTTCTTTTACAGAGGCATGAACCGTCTGCACTTTGGGCATCCCAAAGACGGCGATCAGTGTACTATATGTTGCAAAAATGAGTGTAGCACAAAGTAAAAGTCCAACAATCAGTCCGCTACCAACAAAAGCCAGTGATGATGGTGAAGTTGTGTTTGCATGCTCTTTCATGGTTTTATCTCCTGGATGAGTCCGCAAGGTAAATACGTTGTTTGTTTATTGCTTCGTTGTGCATAGTATGCCAGCTAATTCTCTCAGACTCATCACAGAAACCACTCAAAATTATCACAGAATACTCACATTTCTAGTATACGCGTGTGAGGGATTGAGAGGGATTTGCGAGAATAACTTCACCCCCCGTTTCATGGCGCACATAGAAAAGCTGTCTCTTGTTATGCCATGCTGTTCAGGAATTCGATAACGATGCGATTAAACTCCTCTGGTTTCTCCGCGTTCGGGTGGTGCGCTGCGCCAGGGATCATGGCTCGCTTCGCACCTGCAATGCCCTGTTCGAGCGCATCGGCAATCTTCACTATCATTGGGTCATCCAGTTCACCGACTATAATTAGCATTGGCACGCGGATTTCAGAAAGCCGTCCAAAGGCTGGCGGGTTTATTTCTTGCGGCTTTACCTCTTCGTCATCGCCGCGCGCAAAATTACGGGCGGTCATAACACGAATCTGCTCACGTGCAACGGGATCAACCTGCGTGGGCGTACGATAGGGCCCATCCGTCCAGATTTGCAGCGATACCTCGACAGCACCAGCCATATCTCCCTTTTTGAATAGTTCTTCCATTGCCGCGAACTTTGCCACAAGTTCAGGAGGAGGTGTGCCAAAGTCGAAACCACTGAGTCCCGCACCAACGGTTATCAAAGCCTCAACCATCTCAGGATGCTGGACGGTAAAATCAATTGCCAGCGTGCCACCCAGCGATAAACCCAGGACGGTAGCCTTTTCGATGCCGAGGAATTGGAGCAGATGATACAAATCCTGCTCTAGCGTATACGGTGCTGTCTCTTTTGTGACCAGAGCCGACTGACCAAAACCACGGATGTCATAGCGGATAGTTTTGAAATACTTTGCGAACTCGTAGAACGAGGCATCCCACAGGTGGTTATCCACCAACCCACCGTGATTAAGAACAAGAACACGTCCCTCACCCGCGACCTCATAGTACAGTTTTGTACCGTTGACTTCGGCAAAGCCTTTCTGCGATTGCTGTGTTTCAGCCATATCTTTCCTCTTTCATTTACGCTTTTGACATTAGCCCCAGGCATTATAACACATTAGAAAAGATATTCTATAAAAACACTATGAGCTTGGGTAATTCTTGATTTGTAGAGTACTCAGGCATATAATCACTCTAGACAAATTTTTCAGGAGGCAACAATGCTCACAATTCGACATTTTGGCCCTGAATATCGACGTAACGACCCACCTCCACAGTGCAAGAACATGTATCCGACGCTCATCCATCACGATAACGCGATCCATGTGGTAGAACTGCATTTCGAGCCGGGCGGCGAGATGTGGGAACACGAGGCCGACCATCCAATCCTCTTCATGGTCATTATAGGCACAGGCAAAGTGCGCGTGGGTGGAGAGGAAGCGGAGATACACGCGGGACAGGCCGTGCACTGGCCCGCCAACACACCACACAAAGCATGGGCCGAGGCTAGCTCATTTACTGCTATTGTCGTAGAGTATAATGTTTCTGGTAAAGATTGAAATAAGCCATCGTATCTCAATTTCCAGGCATAACACCATAGGGATTTTTAGGGAAATCTTTGAAGCAAATAGCTCCTATGGAAGAAAGGTAAGCTAAAGCATGACACAAATTTTAGTGCGCGTGCAAAGTGTCGAACCCAACGAGGGATATACAGCCACCATTCATTTTACCGATGGCTCTTGCAGGAAAATGAACCTCGCTTCCTACCTGCGAGGTCCGATTTTTGAACCCATTCGCAATGACCCTACTCTGTTTCGCTTAATGCAAGTCGAAGGGGGAACTATCGCTTGGCCCAACGGTGCGGATATCGATCCCGATGTGTTATACTATGGCCTTAATCCAGCATGGGATATACCTGATGAGGATGATACCACAAAAATCTAAAAGGTACTGTCTTGGAGAAAGGTAGCATTACTGTGAGCAATAGAGATAACGTGGATTACGTGGGCGAAACGTTTCACTGCTGGTTCCCGCTGCACATCCGCTTCCGCGATCTCGACCCGTTAGCGCATGTCAATAATACCGTTTATTTCACCTATTATGAAGAGGCACGTAGCTATTATCTTCATCAACTTACGCCCTGGCAAGAAGAATGGCACACCGATGATGAACATCAACAACTGGAAGAACAACCAGTGCAGCACGAGCCAGGCCATAATCCGCGCATCCACACGGGCAGTCAGCGCACGCGCTATGGCATGTTGGTCAAAGAAATTACCTGCACCTATCACCTGCCGCTGATTCGCTCCGATCAGGCCGAGGTCGGCACGCGCACCGTCAAAGTCGGACGCACCAGTTTTATCATGGAACACCTGATACGCGACCCCCAAGATCACAGTCGAGTGTACGCTACTGGACGCTCCGTCATGGTCTGGTGCGATTATTTTACAGGTCGTCCGCATCCCGTTCCACCCGCCATGCGCTACTCGTTTGAGCAGATGGAAGGCCACAAGTTCGATTAAAAACAGCATGTTTGCACTTTATCTCACATTCCCGTTTTTAAGCGCGAAACGGGAATGTTTCTTTTTATGCCTGTGTTATCACTGATGCACGATCATTCCAAAGAAACAGAGCTGAGAACGTAAAGAAGAGGAGATGGGGAATGCTTAACCAGGCTGGAAAGAGGATGTTCACGACTTGCGGTAGCACATTGAGCGTGTTTAGCAAGGCAATCAGTAGCGAGAGCAGAAAGGGATTGACGAACGCCATCCAATGCGGGTAACGCGTGCGTCCTGAGATCACTGCCACAAAATACCAGACGGAGAAGCCAAGATACCCCAGCAAGAAAAGGATACCTGGAAAATATGCTGCATTTTGCAAATCATGTTCCGCACTTGCCAAAGCCGCAGTATTACCCGCGTGTATGACCATGTACATTGACGAAATAATAGCATGGCTGACGACGCCCATCACCAAACTGTAGGCAATGAGCCAGAACATTCCTCTTGTGCCTTTTATACTACTCTGACGCAATGTCGCGCACACACACCAGTAACCAATCAAGCATAATGGAATACCCAGCACACCTAGCATCTCTCCAGTAAGTAACCGCCAGAAAGGGAGTGTTCTCTCGATATCCATGAGAGATGCATAGCCCAGCGGCGAATATTGCGATAGCTCATCTCCTACAACAGCAAGCAGTGCCGCACCAATGCTTAAAACGCCTGCTATACGCAAGGTACGTAGTTGCGTCCATTCTTTATTATGCATAACGAAGATTCCTTAAGTTGCATGCGTTGCATGCTTTACGATGTATGGTGTGCGTTAATGGCAACTTATTAAGGCCACTACCAATGATAATACCATATATTTTTATACTGTTCAATATTAATTTTTACCTAGCTAAAATTTTTTAGAGGTCATAGATAAGCTTCACCTGAGGAATTTCTCATTCGTCAATAAGGCGTTTGTACGATCTTACCCTCACCATATCAGGTTTTACGCACCCAAAGATCAGGTCTAATTTGCCTCTCAATCAGGGTATTCGCTGATGCTCTGTGAGCATCCTCCGTGGCATACTATCATTGGTTACACGGAGTACAGGAGTACACAATTATGGCACAAAATCTCTTAGATGGACGCATCCTTATGGGGTCGTCCCTCGGCTTTCATATCATCTTTGCCGTGATCGGCATGGCTCTCCCGCTCTTTATCTCGCTGGCTGAATTGATCGGCCTGTGGCGTAAAGATCAAGCATGGATCACGCTGGCACGACGTTGGACCTCGGCCTTCGTGATTCTCTTCGCCGTTGGCGCGGCGACAGGCATGGTCGTCGGGCAAGAACTCGGTCTGCTTTGGCCGCGCTTTATGAGCGTCTACGGACCAGTTATCGCCTTGCCTTTCTTCATAGAAGTATTCGCGTTCTTTATAGAGGCCGTTTTCCTGGGCATCTACGTCTACGCTTGGGACCGCTTCACCAACCGCTGGGCGCACTGGCTCTGCTCACTGCCCATCGTGTTTGGTTCAATGGCTTCAGGTCTGCTGATTACTATCGCCAATGCCTTCATGAACAGTCCAGCAGGCTTCGTCATGAAGAATGGGCATATTACCGATATACAACCGTTGGCGGCATTAGGTAATCCCGCGACGCCAACCGAACTGCTGCACACGCTCTTTAGCGCGTATCTGGCGGTCGCTTTCTTGCTTGCGGCAATAACAGTCTGGAAGATGCTGCGCGGACGCCAGGGGCACTATTATCGCAACGCGCTCAACCTGAGCATGCTTGTCGGTTTCGTGACCGCCATCGGCACGTTTATCAGTGGCGACCTCTCCGGTAAGTATGTTGCAGAGTTCCAACCGGCCAAACTAGCGGCAATGGAAGCGGTTTTCCATACGCAGGCGGGCGCGCCAGAGATCGTCGGCGGCATCGTGGACGAGGTGCATCAGCGCATTGTTGGTGGCATCGCCATTCCAAAGTTGCTGAGCTTTCTCTCGTATGGCGACCCGAATCATATCGTGCAGGGCCTCGATGCTTTCGCGAAAGATCAACAGCCGCCCGTTTTCATTCACTATACCTTTTTAACGATGATTGCCAGCGGAACCTACCTGCTCGCCATCGCAGCACTTTTCGCCTTTGCCCTGCTCATGCGCAACCGCTGGACATGGCTCAAGCAACTTATGCAGAGCAAAGTAGCCTTGCTTGCCATTCTGATTGGTGGACCACTCGGCTTCCTGGCGATTGAGTCCGGCTGGATGGTTACAGAGATCGGTCGTCAGCCCTGGATTGTCTATCACTACATGCGCGTCAGCGATGCACTCACCACATCGCCCTACGTGCCAGTGATGCTGTGGACATTCCTGCCATTCTATGCACTAACGGCAATCGCGACCGTTTACCTGCTCTGGGCCTTCTTCCGCCGTCGCCCCGTGCGCCTGCCCAATGAAGAGACACCGGAACTACCTGTTGTGCCATCGCCTATCGAGACACGCGGCTAAGGTCAAGAAGGAGCTACGCTCTCATGAATATGGCAATTTTCGCTTATAGCGTCTTATCCATCTTTCTGTTTCTCTACCTCATCACCGCTGCCATCGACAGCGGTGGTGGGGCCTTATACGCTTACGCCCTGCTGGTCAAACGCGACAAGTCGCTGGCAGACACAGTAATGCATTATCTCTCACCCGTCTGGGAGACCAATAACGTTTTCCTGATCGCGTTTATTGTTGGACTCGCGGGCTACTTTCCACAAGTCTTGCCCTACTATGGAGCGGCAATGCTAATCCCATGCGCCATCGCACTGATCTTTATGCTCATACGTGGTGCATTCTTTGGCTATCACTACCTGGGCAAGGACAGTAATCCCGTCGTTACCGAACTTGCCGCCGCCGCCCTCGGCATTTCCAGTGTGATGATCCCGCTGGCCTTAGTGCCCTTTTTCGCTCTGGCAGACACACGCCTGTTCAACTTCACCGCTCAAGCCGCCAGCATCTCACTGCTCGGCCTCATCACGAGTCCACTGTTGAGTACGCTTGGCCTGCTGGCCCTCGCCAGCATCGTCTACCTGGCAGGTCTCTTCTTACTGTTCTATGCACGTAAGAGTCAAGATGAGCATCTACTCACGCTTTTTACGCGTATGGCACGCTGGGGTGGTGTCGCGTCCCTGTTGACAAGTCTGGCATTGGCTATCGCGCTGGCTGAGAGTGTACCAGCACAGATGGGTCGCCTGCTACACGAAAACTGGCTCTTGCTACTGCTGGCAGGTACGATGTTTATCGCCACACAAATTGTATTGCGCTGGTCACTGCGCTCGCTCACAACGACTATCGCGCTGACGCTAGGCATCGCGCAATATGCCGTCTCGTTTATTGCTTATCAACGTATCGGTCTGCCCTATCTTGTGCCAGGAGTGCTCACTGTCAACGCAGCACTGACAGCCCCAGTCATGGCACAGGCCTTAACAATCGTTCTCTTCTTGGGCTTGCTATTGCTGCTACCAGCCCTCTACCTGCTCTATCGCATGTTTGTCTTCGCACCAAAATTGCGCTAAGCTATCACGTACAATCAAATATCCCCACATCGGAAGGTCGGTGTGGGGACTCTCCATACTGCACAATCGTTTCCCGTTCGACCGCATCCAGACACGGACAGGCGATGCAGATAACTTAGAAGAGACGCTCCTGTATTGGTTGCGTATCAGAAGAGCCAGGGGGCCAGGGCAGAGGCGGAAGCGGAAGCAGCTCCCTGATACGCTGATAGAGATCAGCGCAGATTGCAGGTGAGTAATCCTCGTAGGGGCAGTGGCAGAAGAGATAGAGTGTACGACCTTGAGTAAGCCACTGCTCCGCCTGTTGTGCCCACTCCGTTAGAAGTGGAGCATTGACTGCACGGCGCGGATGCCCAATGTAACGCACAAAAGCAAAATCCGTTGTTACCACCATTGGCACGGGCAGGTGTGGTTTGCGCTCACGAGCCTGCAATAACTGATGCTCTTTGGTCGATCCGACACGCAACGGGCGTGTATCCATGATGACACGCCCAACGCCATAATTGCTTAGCAAGGCATTGAGTTCACTGGCGACCGGCTCAGCAAAAAAAGCTGAATGGCGCACTTCAACGGCGAGATGCACATCTTTAGGCCAAAATTCGAGAAACATATGCAGTTGCTCAAGATAGGCAGGGGCAAAGGTGGGTGGCAATTGCAGGAACAGCGGGCCGAGGCGCGTTCCCAGACCACGCATCCGCTCCACAAAGGCCAGCGTCTCTGCCCGCGTCGTCTCAAGGCGAGCCGCATGGCTGACATTACGGGAAACTTTGGGACAGAAACGAAAGGTTTCCGGTGTCTCTTGCGCCCAATGCGCTACCGTTTCAGCGGATGGTGTGGCATAAAACATTGTATTGCCTTCTACACATGTCAAACGCTGACTATACAGGCGCAAAAACTCACTCGAGGCCGTGCGCGGCGGAAAGAAGTCCACGCGATAGCCCGCGTCTGGATATGCTTCCAGGGCCTCATTGCTTTTCCCAGCCTGTGACCACCCTTTGTATCCCCACATAGGACAGCCAATATACAGCATAGCACCTCCTTTCCACATAGTATATCCTCTCTGGGAACACATTCAAAAGGCTACTTTACAGCAGAGCAAGCAGAGAGAGAACGATGCCATACAACAAAACGAACAGACCGAATAGCATCGAACCAAGTTGCTGGTGGGACCAATCGGATAAGAAGGTTTGCTCCAGAATCAGTAGCGCAAATAGGCTAAAAGTTGCCCCTGCAATTGACCAGATAAATTGCCAGACGCCCAGGCGCGGGTTAAAGATACGCGCTCGATAAAAAACCACAATACTGCTAGCAAGCACACATAAGCCCAAAAAGAGCGCAATTCCTGTTGCTATGTGGCTACTGTTACCAGCAAAGATCAAGGTTCCTAATACACCAAATATTGTAATAGGAAGTGCGATCACAAAATAAAAAATACTTCTAAAAATACGGAAGGCAGTCCAGCGTACGGACGGAACGATGAACACGGGCAGTGCTTGCTGCTGATAAGCACTATATTCACCATACGATACTGATTCGCGCACGGGAGAGTCGGTCTCCGATGAGCGCAACAAAGATCCGCAATTCGCGCAATACGCACTGTTGCCATAATTGATAGCGTTACAACGTGGGCAATACATACACTTTCCCTCTATTCACGGTAAGATAAATCAGACTCCTTCTCTCATTCTGATTATATTGCCTAAAAGCGGTTGTGAAATATGTATTGGGCATGATTATGGAGACGACCAAAATACTGTGGAAAATGGCGTAGGGACCAATTCATCGCGTCTGTCGTGCCTAAGCACCAACGTATACCCTGCTCCATTCACTTCAATTGAGACACAGGCATGAGACCCACAAAGGGTGTCGCTACATGATATCAGATGATATAAACGTGCATGAAATGTAATGACACCCCTTGTGGGTCTCATGCACACGCTGGCTCTCATGGATAGGTATGCAATGATGTTTGACAGAGTACTACGGGTATTAGCGCATAGTTATGTTACTTTAGTCCATTTTTGCACGCTTCACGCTAGGACTATACAGCATTAGCTCGGCAGGAACCAGCGTTTTCTCCTGCCTTCGCAATGTTGGCTGCTTGTATGTAGGCGGACGCAGGATGTGCCGTTCATTGTCGCGTCGGGAACGATAGGCCGAGTGCAAAATATATTCGGAGATGGCGGCCACCTTGCGCGGCACACCATAGAAACTGGGGAAATCATTGATATCAACGAGCATCAACCCTTGTGGCGTCTCCAGCACATCCACACCATACAGATCAAGCCCGAAAACACGCCCAACGCGCTGCGCCAGTTGCAACATCGCACGACTCACGGGCACCTCTTTCTCCTGCACATGTCCATGCAAAGGCGATGATTTGGTAATCGCATGTACCTCTTGGCCAGTGACATAGAGCTTAATATCATACCCTGTGTTTTCCACATAACGCATTGCCAAATAATAACTTTGTGTATCAAGGGTGGGAATGACCTCGCTCATCTTCTCTGGCGTGCGCACAAGATGAATATCTTGGAGAGATGTTCCATTACTGGGCTTAACAACAACAGGATAGATATCTTCAGAAACCTTGCTGAGCGCACGTGGATGCCCGACAAAATAGGTCAGTGGCACTGGCAGACCACAAGCCTGTGCATAAGCCACCGCAACCGCCTTGTCGCGCACGAGCCGAATCGCTCGCGAGTTGTTGATTGTGGGAATACCCACCGCTTCAGCCGCTTCCAGAATGGTCAGGCCGGGACCATCCGAAACGGTTTTCAAGACATAGGCATCATAATGCATTAGGGAGAATTTGGTAAGATTGGTCACAGCCGCATAGGGTAACAGCACATCAATCTCATGGCCCCATTGCTTGAGCTGATCCGCGACCACCATTGGCATCGGCTTATCGACATATTTCTCCTCTAAAATAAAACAGAAACGCACAGCTATTGTTCCTCCAAATATTGTTACAGCGCATGCATATTTGCGACCCCCATTGGCCTTAGTATACTGTTTCTCTCCCATCTAGTATAGAGGAATGCGCGACTCTTGCCTATGAGATAGATAACAATCCTATGCATGGCATAGAATTGACAAATTTTGCGAAGCTGATGAGATGTACATCATCGTATCCCGTTATAGGAATTTTCCATAAAATGCGGTATCATATCCATCGTGGGAACTATGTCGACGCACCATATTTCCACAATGTGACATATTGTATCTAGAGTACCTTTGGCGGCCTTTGTATGCATGGGAAACAGGGGGAAGCCTGTCGCACCTACAGCGAAAGGAGTTGCACATGCGGTATACCATCACATTTCGTGCAGAAGTCGAGACACTTGATGCCATCGAAGAGACGATGGAAAACGCGGATACAGTACTGGAAGGGATGCTAGCAGAGGCTACATCCGAGGTATTCGAACTCACAACCATTCGCAACTTTGAGATTGTTCCCATTGCCCCCAACGACGGCGAAGAGTAGCACAGTGTTGTGCAGCGTCCATCCCTCGGGCACAAAACAGTTGGCGAGAATATTGCTAGCTGTTTTGTTTTTGGCATACATCGATTTTATCAGACGATAAATAAAAAACACAGAGGTATTACCCTTTTGCAGCTATACCTGCATCTTGATAAATGATAAGGTGGGCCGATAGGTCCGTATATCACTTATCATGCTATAAATCTGCCAGGTAGATACAAGCCTCATGATGAGGAAACCTGGCGGTATCTTCTTACAAAAGGGGTCTGGGTCATGCCAAATATCTTACATGCCATCACTGATGCCGCATCTTCAAAACGCGGTAAATTTGTGACAATCGCACTCTGGCTGCTACTCGCGCTGGTGGTTGTCGGAATAGCTCCGAAACTGGCGAGTATCTACGACAATTCGACCACACAAAGCATCCCATCCGACGCGCCTTCGCAGGTCGCGCAACGGCTCTATTTGAAAGAGTTCCCGAGCAGTCGTGGGACGCCAGCGGTACTGGTCTTTTACGACGCAAAAGGTTTGAGCAGTGCGGACCTCACGCAAGCCAAGCAGGTCAGTGATTGGCTGATTTCCAGCAGCAAGCCCTCCGCGGTCGGCCCTGTACTTTCAATTTTCACCGTGCCACAGGCCAAAACAGCATTGATCTCTAAAGACAATACGACGATGACAATGGTGGTTACGCTCAACGGCGATAGCTCTAGTACAGCTTTTCAGAGTAGTGTGACAGGCATGCGTACTTACGTACAGCATGTTACGGCGCATACCTCACTCCAGGGATATGTGACGGGACCAGCAGGCGTGATAGAAGATGCCGTCTTGATTTTCTCCTCCACCGATCTTCCGCTTTTGTTAGGAACCGTTGGTCTGGTATTGCTCTTGCTAATTATCCTGTATCGCTCGCCAGTGCTGGCATTCCTACCTCTCGTCGCCGTAGGCTGGGCATTACAAGTTGTCGATGCATTGCTGGGTTTTGCAGGCAAAGCGGGCCTGTTTGGTATCAGTCAACAGGCGACCTCGATTATGACTGTGCTGCTCTTTGGTGCTGGAACCGACTATACCATCTTTATCGCTTCGCGCTTCCGCGAGGAACTGTTTATCACACAAGATAAACATCTGGCGATGCGCAATACGATGCGCGCCGTTGGTGAAGCCATTACATCTAGCGCAGGAACTGTCATTTTAGCCCTCCTGACATTGCTATTCACCACAATTGGCCTCTATAATTCGCTTGGCCCGACGCTGGCTATCGCGGTCGGCGTGATGCTACTGGCGGGTTTGACACTTGTGCCAGCCTTGCTTGTCTGGCTGGGACGCGCAGCATACTGGCCTTTTCTGCCGCGCTACAAAGCGGAGCAGGCAACCCAGGTCGATGTCTCGACATTGCGTGGCTTCTGGGGCAGGCTGGGCACGTGGACGGCAAAACATCGTATTCTGGCGACAGTCGGCAGCCTGCTCCTGCTCATCGTGCTGGCCCTGGGCAACATCGGATCGCAACCTTCCTTTAACTTTTTAACCGCCTTCCGCAACCCGACGGACTCCAGTCGAGGCTACGCAGTACTACAAAGCCATTTTCCGGCTGGCACATTAGCCCCCACAACCGTGCTGATTACATTGCATGGCGCAACACCCGATGCCTATCAGCACCTCGTAGCACTGGACGCGGTAATTGTCGCCTTGCAGAAGGTCCCTGGCGTTGCTGAGGTGCAGGGCTTAACGCGACCGGATGGCAACACACCAAGCATCGATCCCGCTGCATTACAGGCGGCAATCGCGCAATTGCCGCCACAACTGCGGGCCGCCATTCGCTCTGGTCAAGGGATTAGCACTGGCCCAATCTGTCAGGGTCCACAATGCCCACCGCCTGACCCGCAAATGCTGGCGACCATCGCGGCGTTCGCAGCCAGCTCATCCTCTGTATCGCCAGATAACACGACAGTCCAACTCTCGGTCATTTTGAAGGACGATCCCTACTCATTAAATGCCATTCAGCGTATTGACCCACTGCGTAGCGCGCTCAATAAAGCGTTGGGGGCCAATGGTCTAGGGGCAGGCTCGCCAACAAGTGCCACGGGCTATATCGCTGGGCAAACCTCGTTATTAGCAGATACATCTGCCTACAATCAGCGCGATACATGGTTGATTGTGCCACTGGTGCTGGTCCTGGTCGGCATCGTGTTGGCATTGCTCTTGCGTAGCATTGTCGCACCACTCTACTTGCTGGTCGCTGTCACGCTCAACTTCCTGGCAGCAATTGGTGTCTGTGACTTCTTCTTCCAACATATCGCAGGTCAGGATGGTTTCAGCTACGCCATCCCGCTCTACACCTTCATCTTCCTGGTCGCGCTCGGCGCGGACTATACGATTTTCCTGATGTCGCGTGTGCGTGAGGAGGCACGCCGTCACGGTTTAGAAGTAGGTGTCCCCTACGCAGTCTCGCGCACGGGTGGCGTGATTACTTCGGCGGGTCTGATTCTCGCCGGTACATTTGGCGTGCTGACAACGCTACCCATTAATGTACTCTACCAATTTGGTGTCTGTGTCGCGGTCGGCATTCTGATGGATACGTTCATTGTGCGCGGTCTGCTCGTCCCAGGAATGGTCCTACTGTTAGGCAAATGGAACTGGTGGCCTGGAAAACTCATCCAGGACACCGATAACACATCCATTTCTGAACAAACAGCGACAGCCGCCGCTGGCATCAAATAATCAAAATAAGCAGTCCCAGCACTATCGCAGAGGACAAGAGAGGCACATGTTGGTCTTAACATGTGCCTCTCTTGTCCCCTTTTCTTGATGGTTTTGCAACCTTTTTATAGTTTTTGGGGTTCTATCGTATAGATGCACATCGAGAAATTCCTTTGTGGAAGAGAATGTATGACGCATAGTGACAGAGAATTGCCTCTATTGCTCGCAACAGATCTGGATCACCATTTTAAGCAGCTTGTATTGTATTATCAGCAGCGGCTCTATACCTTCATGTTCCGCCAGACTGGCAGCCTTCAAGACGCCGAAGATATCGTACAAGAGACCTTTATCCGTGCGTATTATGCTCTAGCAGATTATCCAGGCGAACGCATCCAGAGCTTAAAATTGCAAGCATGGCTATTCAAAATCACGTTGAACATTTTCTACAAGCGGGTCAATCACGACAGATTACACCTTGTTTCGCTCGATAGCTCTGACGAAAGCATGTATCTGGCGATAGAGGATGACGAACGCGAGCAACCGGAGCAGATAGCCGAAAATCAAGAGAGCCTGCGCGAACTGGAAGCAATGGTGGCAACCCTATCGCCACAGTATCGAGAAGCCGTGAACCTCTATTATTTTGAAGATATGGGCTATCGGGAGATCGCGGAATTGCTCAATCAACCGCTGGGAACAGTCAAATCAAATGTGCATCGTGGTACACAGCTATTACGCAAGACCTTAGGCGCACAGAAGAGTAGATAAGGTATAAACTATGGAAGGGTTTCAAGACAAACAACATGAAGGCTGGGGAGTTCATCCCCATCTTGAACAAGCGACACCCACTCCGGTGCCCTCTACTCTCTTGCCAACGGTATTACAGCATCTCAGTTTAGATGGTCAATCAACTCTCTCGTTTGAACAGGCACGAGAGAATATCATCAACCCTGATTGGCAAAAGCGCGTCGCCGCTATTCGCACGCTCAGTAAACTGAACACACCAGAGGCACAGTCTTTGCTCCTGCCAGCACTTGATGATGAAGATAGCTCGGTACGCGCCGCTGCCCTGCACGCATTAGGTCAAAATGCCTCGTCCGAACGCTTATTTACTGCTCTACATGATGAAGACTGGCACGTGCGCGAAACGGCAATTTTTCTTGTGGGACAACACAAACAGAAATTACTACCAGATACGTTAGCTCTCGGATTACGAGATACGGATGTGGCAGTGCGTGAAGCCGCGCAAATGATGCAAAATAGACAACATACGCTACAACCGCTTGAGCAACAACCAACGAACCATCGTATTGATCTTTTCGCTCCACCCTCTCCACATTCGCGTATGCCCGGACAGCAGATGAGCATGCAGCCACAAGAAAAACCTCAGCCTCATCGCCCTAAAACGCTATTCTCTCCATTTATGCAAAAAAAGGACAAAAAACTTATGCGACAGGAACAAGAAGAAGAACAATCATTTGGTCAAGAATCAGAACAGCTTTCCGAATATCGCTCCTATGATCCCTATCGCAATGGTCTCTCTGAACGCTGGGAAAAAGCCACCAGCTATCCAACCTACAGGCGTCCTTTTCGTCCACGCTGGTACATCCTGCTTGGCATGTTAATACTCTTTGTCATTGCGGGTATGATTGGCTGGGTTATAGCAGTCGTGACACCATTTTCCAGAAGCAGCCAAGCTATACAAGCACAAGCGACACCTTTCCCATTTTATAAAGCTACCGTAGTGACGCAGAAGAGTGACGCACTATATACCTATCTCGGACATAGCGGCTATGTCTATGCTGTCGCGTGGTCGCCCAATGGTTCACGCATCGCATCCGCCAGCGCAGATGGCACAGTCCAGGTTTGGGATGCTACAACAGGGGCTACAATGGGGGCAAATGTAGTTGTACATCGAGGAAATCTCAGCTCTTATAGTGCGCTGGCCTGGTCGCCCGATGGCAAATATATTGCCTCCTCAAGCGCGACTGACCCAACAGTCGAAATCTGGAATGCCGCGACAGGAGCAACAACTGCTACCTATCAATTGCAGGGAGCCGCCGCCTCCGTCTCTCACATCGGGGCCGCACTCAAGCTCTCTGGTGGTTGCGGAACAGGAGTCTATCAAGTCGCGTGGTCGCCCGATGGCACGCGCCTTGCGCTAGCTGGCGGCTATCAGACGCATGGCATTGTCGAGGTACTCAACGCACTGACAGGAAACATTTTGCTGACGTATACCGCCCACGCCAGTTGTGTAGACGCACTCTCCTGGTCACACAATGGCAAATATATCGTCACAGGTAGTTTTGATGGTACAGCCAACATCTGGGATGCTAAAACGGGCAAGACCCTCTATCAATATGCAACAACGGGCACCAATGACATTGTAGAAAATGCCACGTGGTCGCCAGACGATCAGCGCGTCGCACTATCAATACTAGGGCAAGGTATCAGTGTCTGGAACCCATTCCATAATCAGAAAACTCAATTTGCGACGGGAACAGATGTCTTTCAAACAGCTTGGTCGCCTGATGGACAGCGGCTTGCAGCAGTTGGTCCAACAGGCGACGCACGAATATGGAATGCATCTACGGGGGCCAATCTTGCGACATATCACAGCAATGTCCCTGAATTATTCGCTGTCGCATGGTCACCAGACGGACACATGCTCGCAACAGGCGGGATGAACGATGCGGTACAGATATGGCAAGTCTGACCAGTCACAAGCAAGAGGAGCTTGCTTATACAGGCTCCTCTTGCGCTTTCGCGGCTGCGTATAACTGTTCCAGTGAATGAGCCGGGGAAAGTCCTAAAAACTGGTTGATACGAACAGCGATCAGGTCACGGATATGGCGAAAAGCCGCAAGCCGCTCCTCTTCGCTACCCTCAACCTTGCTGGGATCAGGAAAACCCCAATGCACCTGATGGCGCGCGTTGGGGAAGTACGGACATATTTCAGCCGCCTCATCACAGACAGTCACCACAAGGTCCATTGGCGGTAGCGCACGAAATTCATCCATGCTCTTAGCTCGATGGCCGCTAATGTCGATGCCAAGCTCACCCATCGCTTTGATAGCCAGTGGATGAACGACACGCGGTTGCGTACCCGCGCTGAAAACTTCGTAAGCCGCTCCGCCACGGGCGCGCAACAGGCCCTCGGCCATCTGCGAACGCGACGAATTGTGCGTACACAAAAAGAGTACGCGCATGGGCTGAGTAGCAGTTGGTTCAGTCATGGTTCTCCTCCTGAGCAGTTGAAGATGTTAGAAGCGTTCCCATCTCCCGCATCCAACGATAAACAAGCGCGCCGACTACGGCCCCTAACAGTGGCGCACAGAGATACACCCATTGCGCGCTCCAGATTCCGCTCACCAGTGCAGGACCAAGCGAACGGGCGGGATTCATCGAAGCTCCTGAGATAGGGCCAGCAAACAAGGCTTCGAGTGCGACGGTGGCACCAATCGCCAGCGCGGCAGATTGACCTACAGCGCGGGTATCCGTTGCCATCGCCATGATAACAACCATTAAAAAGAACGTGAGCAGTGCTTCAAATGCGAACGCTTGCCAAGCCCCACCGCTCCCTGCTGGCAACGTTGCACCCAGATGGGCAACGTCTCCGAGCAAAAGACGCAAACAGAGCGCGGCCAGAATAGCACCGATACACTGAGCAAGCCAGTAGACCCAGAGACGACGCACGGGAAAATGTCGGGCCACCACAAAGGCGAGCGTGACTGCTGGATTGAAATGCGCACCGCTTATATGACCGAAGGTATAAATCATAACGGTGATAATCAGACCAAAGACCAGACTAACGCCAACATGGGTGATCTGACCATGACTTTCCACGTCGATCACAATAGCACCACAACCAGCAAAGACCAGGCCGAAGGTACCAATGCCCTCGGCTAACGCGCTAACCCACAACGCAGTCGATGCTGAACGCACGCGCGGCTGTGTAGCAACTTCCACTTGAGATTGCGACGGATCGGCTGTGCGAGAATGAGGCATGAGACTCCTTTAGCTAATATTCCTGTTTTTACGTTCCAATACTGTGATCAACAGACGAATGCGCGTGGTGAGTTGCAGTAATGTTTGCTCAAAGGCACGATATTGCGCATCTTCGCTTCCTGTGACCTCGGCAGGATTGGGAAAGCTCCAATGGATACGCTCAGGATCATCAGGAAAGACAGGGCACACCTCACGCACACGATCACACACGGTCACAATCGCGTCAAAATGTTGACCAAGAAACTCTTCAAAATGTTTTGGATGCGCTTGACTCATATCAATGCCCGCGCGTTCCATGACCCGCACCGCCAGCGGATGTACACGCTCCGCCGGATGACTGCCAACACTAAACGCTTCTATCGTGCCATGGCTGAGATGACGCATCAGAGCCTCCGCCATTTGCGAACGCGCGCTATTCTCAGTGCAGACAAACAGCACACGCAAAGGCAATTGAGGCCTCTTATCTGCTGGTTTGTCGCTCAGATCAACAGCACTCCCCGTAAGGGCGGGATGCAGCTGCTCACCCGCCTGGAGATAGAGCGAGCGAAACTGCTCCATGTCCAGACTGTAATACACAGATCGCTCATCCGCGCTACTCTTGCGCTCATTAACCAATTTTATAGAACGCAACTGACGCAGGTGATACGAGACGAGATTTTGTGGAAGCTGTAAAAAGGCCACTAACTCCTGCACACGATAATCCGAGCGTGCTAAGCGCGTCAACACGCTCCAGCGAATTGGATGGCCAACGATTTTGAGAATCTCAGGTGGAGCAATGAGCATATCTTCCATGATATTCCTCCAATCTCATTTGCATCAAAACAATTTGATATATATAGTAT
>DAICZM010000349.1 GCA_027311145.1 Ktedonobacterales bacterium | reverse complement strand
CGCATCTTTTACGTTTTTGAGCTTTGCTCCCTTCATGGAGCCGGAATGATCAATCACGAGTGAAAAATTTAGGGGCATACGTACCTGGGCCATCATTTCTGTTGGTTTGGCTTCCAGTAAGACATATGCGACCTGGCTGCCACCAGTAGCAGGCATAAAATCCTTGCCAAGCTGGTGCGCCAGTATTACCTCTCCGGGCATAGTTCTCTTTGCTCCTTTCGAGTTCGGTTAGCCCTAGTATATCATCAACCCCGCACGAAAACTACCACTGCGCTGATGTTGTCTTCTCCCCCATTGGTGTTTGCGGCCTCTATCAGTTGCGTACATGCAGTCTGTGGGTCCGGGGCGTTTGTGAGAATTTCGGTAATCTGTGGGTTGCGAATCATCTCCCATAGTCCATCGCAGCAACTCAGTAGAATGTCACCTGGACGGAGTTGTTGCTTGAAATCGTCAACCTGGACATTTATTTTGTCGCCCAGGCTACGGAAAATCTGGCTACGCTGTGGATGCGTATAGACGTCATCCGGCTCGATTAAGCCGCCAGCAACCAACTGGCCGACGAGCGAATGGTCGTTTGTCAGTTGGTAGAGTTTTCCCTCTCGTAACATATACGTTCGACTGTCGCCAACGTTGATAATATATGCATGGTCGCCGACAATCATGAAGCCAGTGATGGTAGATCCCATATCACTCTTGTTCTGCTGGTTAGCTTTGCAGAGAGCAACATTGGCGTCTTCGACAGCCCCCTTAATGAGGGCTACGCAGTCATCTTCACTGAATGGCTTGCTCTGCTCTCCCGCCATCTCTGTTGCGAGCGGAGGTGTGAGCAGGCCACGTGTGATATGCTCGGCAATCACGTTGATGGTCATGCGGCTCGCGCCTTGCCCATTGTCATGGCCGCCCATGCCATCGGCGACGATAAAAGCTCCAACAGGGACTGCGATAGACTCGTGGATGCGCAGCATTTGGAGGACCAATGTGCTATCCTCGTTTGGCTCGCCGCGCCGTACCATGCCCGCATCCGAGTCGGTGGCGACGAGCAGATGAACGCCATTGGGGAATGAAGGTTGTTCTGCTTGTGGCTGCTCGATCAGGTAGGTATGCCCGTTTTCCATAAACGTATTGACGATCTGTCCGCGTAACACCTGAGCTTCGCCATTCTGCCCTATAGCGGGATACTCGTGCATCGAATAGACAACATTGAGCAATGTTGCTCCGCAGTCGATACAAAACTCGTCCCCTTCGGCGTTTTGTTCAGACGCGCAATTCCAGCAACGACGATAGCCCTGATGGTCGACGACCTGGTAGGTATGCTCATACTCGCTCTGGTCGAGCAGTTGTAGCACCTCGTAGCGGCCTTGCAGGGTTGTCTCTGCTGCTAGCACAGGGAAGGTCTCTGCTGAGGTGGGTATGGGAATGTCAGTGGGCGCGGGTTCCGGCAGTGGCAGTATTGTCGCGGGTTCTGGCCGTGGTTCTTCTGGTGCTACCTCCGACATAGTCGGCTCTGCTCCCGCATCATCTTGTGTGAGTGGCTCAGCGGTGGGTTCCGGCTCGCTGGCATGTTCGGGTGTTTCCACTATTGGTGCAGGCTGTATCAATTGCGTTGGTTCATCGGCGATATCGATGGCATGTATGGCATTGGCTTCAGGCTGATCTCCGTTGCTTTGCTCGCGCTCTATTTCCTGTTGCCAGCGTTTGCTATGGTAAGCAAGCATGTCTTGTGGTGAGAGCAAGAGCGTGGGAGCTTGCGTGATATCTTCTCCTGGTGCATCAGGTGGTGGTGGTGGTGTTTCTACCTCTGCTGTAGGCGTTGTGGATACAACAGAGGCAACTGCTGATGCGGGCGTCGATGGTGTTTCTACGACCGAGAGCGCGGAAGGTGTTGGGACTGGGGCAGCAGGAGTCGTGGCATCCTTGTGTTCCACCGGAAAAGACATCCCGCAGCTTTTGCAAAACCTTGCACCATCACGATTGAGTGTATGGCATGATGGACAGAGCATTCTGCCCTCCTTTATTTACAAACAAGAATAGAAAATTGTTTCATCGTTTAGCGTTTAAATCTGTTTTTGCAATCGTAGAGCTTCTATATTATTGGGGTCACGAGCGAGTGCTTCGTTGACCATTTGGCGTGCCTCTGCTCGATTGCTCATTTTCAGGTAGCAGTTAGCCATGGCACTATAGATTTCTGGAGCATGAGGATTGTTCTGGCGAGCTTGTTCCAGTGCGCTGAGCGCACGTTTCCACTCACGAAGGTCCATATGTGCATGTCCTAGTTCGAGCCATCCTTCCCAGAGTGTCGTATCAATGCTGGTTGCCCGTTGCAATTCGCTAATGGCATTACGGGCCTGACGTGTTTTGATATAGAGGCGACCAAGAGCTATTAAGATTAACGCATGGTCGTGGTTAATGTTCAAACCTTCGCGGAAGTAGCCTTCGGCTTCACGGCTGTAGCCTTGCTCCATGGTGACCATGCCGAGTTGGTAATAGACGGCAGAATCCTGAGGGTTAAGGGCGAGTGCTTTTTTGAAGGCTGCTTCTGCTTTTTGATACAGTTCGAGATCGCGATAGCACATGCCGAGCTGGAAGTAGACATCGAAGGCATCGGCTTTGTAACGGATGGCTTCTTCCCAACGTTCGGCGGAGAGCGTGAGCTGCTCCAAGGAGAGCTTTTTGTCGGTCTCCTTGAGTGCTTGCCCATACTGGCGATAGGCGCGACCGAGCTGGTAAAGGGTATCGTATGAGGCATTTGAGCTCAAGGAGAGCTTAAACATGTTGATCGCCTGCACGAACTCCTTGCGTCCGAGGTGTTGTAGGCCAAGCTGGTAGGCAGTCGCTGGGTTGACAACGGTAGCGGCTACGGTGGTAGCGGGTTTCGTTACGGGACGCGCTTTAATGGATTGTGCAGGGCGTGCCTGTGTGCCATTGTGTTGTGCTGGTTGGGCGCGGAGTGGTTGGCGTGGCGGTTGTGCTAGAATGGGAGCGCGTGGAGCCGTCTGCGTGCGCACCTGTGGCGGCACGGCAGTTGCGCCCGGTAGCAACGGTTGGCCGTCGCGTTTACAGAACTTGGCCCCCGGCCTGTTCTGAAAGCCGCACTTAGGGCATGTGATCCCAGTGCCTGCGCTTACCGTGTTGGCGTTGTTTGTGGTGGCACTTGAAACGGTCGTTGCGCCTAATGGTGGTACGACGAGCGTTGCGTGTGCAGACATCGCGGGGACCTGAAGTGTTGTTGCGGGCAGCATGGTTGATTGGCTATTGGGCAAGCATTGTTGGAGGGCGGTGCGCATGGCTTCCGCGTTCTGGAAACGTTGGGCGGGATTTTGTTGCATGGCCTTGATAATGACCTGCTCTACTGGGCAGACGATCTTGCTGCCGACCTGCACGGTGCGCAGACGCGAATTTTTCGCGAGGATGCTGCCCTGGGCAGGTGTTTGAATGGGGTCCGGCTCATAGTTGGTGAGCAGGTGGTAGAGCGTGGCTCCAAGCGAATAAATGTCTGAGCGCGCGTCGGTCTGCACGAGTTGGCCGGGGTTCTGGGCCGAGCGTTTCTGTCCAGGCATCGTGATGGAACCAAGATGTTCGGGCGATGCGTATGAGATAGTTCCCAGGTTCTCGGTGTTGGTACGTTTGTTGGGATCGAAGCGACGCGCAATGCCGAAGTCGATCAGGTGGGCCTCGCCATCAGGCGTAATCATAATATTGCCTGGTTTGAGGTCGCGTAGAATAATGGGCGGTATGCGTGAATGAATATAGCTGAGAGCCTCACAGATGTACATGCCCCATTTGATGACCTGTTCTTCGGGCAGCGGCCCCTGTGCATTTTCGAGCATCTTTTCCAGGCTTTTACCTGGCACAAACTCCATCACAAAGTAGTAGTTGCCATGCTCCTCAAAGGGTAACATCAGCGAGGGAATGCGTGGATGCTTGAGATCACGGAGCAGGGCGATCTCTTTGCCGAAGCGTTCAATGGCAGTTTTGCGTTCTTCCACACTGACATTCGGTTCGATCAGAAGTTCTTTGACCGCATAGTAATATGGTGCAGAGCCAGCGGCCCCCGCCTGCTCGACTTTATAGACGGTTCCCATGCCGCCTTCGCCAAGCACTTGCACGACTTTAAATTTTCCATCGAGGACAGTACCTAATGGGAGAGCCATACTCCAGTCTTCTCCAGGCGTAATCAGTATGTGCTGACTTGCACAACAACCGCCGTAATGTTATCTTCACCACCATTTTTATTTGCTGCGTCGATCAGCTTCTCACACTTCTGTTGTGGGTTGCTTTGTTCGTTGAGAATACCCAGTAGTTCGTCCTGGTGAACCATTTCCCAGAGGCCGTCAGAGCAAAGCAGCAACAGGTCGTTCGGCTGGAGCATGAGATGGAAGGTATCGACATCCACGTTTTTATGTCCAGCTCCTAATGAGCGATAGATGAGGTTACGTTGTGGATGTGTGTAGATATCGTCCGGCTCAATTTGTTTTGACTCTACGAGCCGTGCTACTAACGAATGATCTTTGGTGACGGGTTTCAGTTCGCTACCGCGTAAGAGATATGTTCGACTATCGCCAACATTGGCGATGCAAGCATGGTCGTTACGCACGAGAGCGGCTGTGACAGTGCTACCGAGGCCACGTGCCGCTGCCTGTTTCTCACCGTATTGCAAGATGGCGGCATTGGCGCGTTGGATGGCATTTTTTAGCAACTCTTCCATTTCTTTGGTGGGGTCAGTTTCTTGCAGCTTGCGCGTCTCTAGAAGGTCGGCTTGGTCGTTTTTGGGGAGAGCTGACATTTTAATGGTGGCATCGGGGTCATAGTGAGAGGCGATTGTTTCAGGTGCTTCCAATTTCACCGTTGGTTGGTCGGAGAAGGATAGAAAGAAATTCTCACACGTCGTACTAATTGTCTCGACTGCCAATTTGCTTGCCACTTCGCCAGCCCTGTATCCGCCCATGCCATCAGCTACAACAAAGAGGCTATGGTCCCCATCCTCTAGTTTTACTACACGTTGAAAAACGTTATCTTCATTCTGGTCACGTTGCCGACCGACATCAGATTTCGCGGCGGCTATCATTTTTAATTGCATAGATACGTACCTCGTTAAGAGCAGGAGTATAGAACATTCAACGATGCTCACTATAGCATATAGTTGTTTTAAAGACAATAAACCATTGTATAGTTATCATGCCGCGCTTTGCTAGCCTGCGACGGGTGGGCATTTCTGGCCAGTCTCTCTCTGTCATAT
>DAICZM010000348.1 GCA_027311145.1 Ktedonobacterales bacterium | reverse complement strand
CTGACACACTGCATCCACGTTTTCTCTATCCAGGCCTCGATTGCTTCGGGACTGGTGCCCTTAAACGAGAGGAACAGAACTGTACCAGCAGGAGCAAGACGACGGGTCGGCTTGGGTCCCTTCTTTTCAAAATCCCACCCTGAAACCACCTGGGGACGCTGCACAGCTATCGCTTCTAGCGTAGGTTTTACACCTTCACGCTCACTCAGTATCCATGTAGGATAATATCCCTGAGCAAAATAAGCGGGTGTGAGCAAGATCAGACGACAGGCTTTATCACTCTTTATAGCTTCTTTCAGCTCAGGCGGGCATTCTGGTAAACCGACATTACTTTTATGCCAGACGACTGTTCTTCGTTCTCCGCCTAAAGGCGCAAAGCCTTCTTGTACATGAAACGGTCCCTCATCTACATCAATAGCCAGAGCCAGCCGCTGCGCACCGTTCAGTCGGTTTTTCTGCTCTTTGTCAGTATGGGTAAATTCCAGCCCATTTGTGCCAAATAGCATACCCTCTTTTGCAGTCGACGTTTCAGGGTCAATGCTCACATGGATACGCTGTTGTCGCATAGGTCCGCTATGACCCAGACCAGAAAGATGGTAAAATTTTTGCAATTCGCTTGGTGCAGTTAACCATTGATAAAAATGCTTTTTATACCAGTAAAGAGGTGCATCCTTCGCTGGTTTGCTCGGATCAGCCACAGGAAGGCCCACAGGCTTGAGCTTTCTCGGTGTAGCTGTATCTCCTGCTGAAGACATAGGGCTTACAATTGCTCCCTCTGGCAAGTTCACTGGTTCGAGCTGTTTCACCCTATGAGTTTTTTCTTCTTTTACTTCAAAAATCAGGGCATCGGCTGGCGCAGGAAATAGCCACTCAGTTGGTTCAGCAGAATCATCAGATAACTGCACCAAAAGCGGTCCACGCACGGCTATTTTCTTGATGGCATCCAGCTCCCCACTTTTAATAAAGCGTCCGTCTCCATCTGATCCTGCGCGCGTGCGTGCTCCACCTGTCGTTGTAGAGGGAAACGGGAACGTGAGTGATTTGGCCTGCGCGCCAGGAGTAGGGCCAAACGGTTTGCCATCACGAAAAATTATCGGGTCGTGTGGTTCAATAATCCAGAGTGCCATACCTACTTATCTCCTTGCTTTACCTGTGCCAGTTTGCGTGCATCAGCCAATGCTTGTGCTATAAGCAACTCATTAATAAAATTTTCTACTCTCTCGCGGTCCATGCTTGCAGCTACACCATTTTTCTGGATACCTAATCGGTTATGAAGAAACCCTTCAATTTCCTTGGCACGCGCATCAGTCAGTTTGCCGCGTGGCACACGCAATTTTCTATCAATAATGCGCTTGACCTCATAAGCAATAAGTTTATACACCTCTGCGGTTTCCAACTGATCTTTCTGTATCGCAGGTACAGTCAGGCGTTGCACCATCTCGCGGATTTCATAAGCGGTCCCATCCGGTATTTCATCCTTATCACAAAATTCGATAAGTTTATCCAGATGTGCATATATGCCGTCACGTCCGTCCTTGTCAGACCAACATCCCGCAATCGTGTAATCATCGCCACTCCGTTTGCTCATTGTAATTGCAAGCGCATTTTTGCCATCCACTTTTTTCGCCGCTGTTTCGGCCTTACGAACAAGCTCAAGTGACTCACTAAGCAATGAAAGGTGATGAACAATCACGACACCAACGGAAAGCGTCGGTGAATTGCCATCCTTATCTTTAAAATCCTTCAATGTCTTACAAAATTCTTCAGAAAGTTTGTGAGCGCACTCTAGAACAGTGTGCAGCGGCAAAAAAGCTAAAACGTCATCACCGCCCGCATAGATTAGAGCACCCTGGTAGTTTTCTACAATTTTGCTCACCTGCGAGGAAAATGAATCTAAGGCTCGCGAGATACGCTGATGTCCTTCTGAATTGCCCTGATTATCAATAGCCACTCCCATACTATCGCCATCAGCCTGCAAGATCGCATAGTAAGGATTAGGCCGCCTTCTGCTCTCAGTCACAACATCTACATGTTTAAAAAATGTTTCTAAAGCCTGTGTAGCCTCTCTCATGGCTGCTTTTACTTCCGGGCGGTTTACATCATCGACCAGGTCCACCAGACGTTCTGCAAAAAGCATTGAACCTTCATATCGTCCTAATATTGCATGTACGTTATATTTATTAGGTACATATTCCAACTCAACTCTTTCATTTAGCCCGTTTAACCCTTTGACCGCGCGCAGATACGCTTCCCACTTTACCTTAGCTTGCTCCAAAGCAGCTTTTTCAGTTATCTGGTCGAGACGATTTAAGTAGGAAAGAGATGCAATATGTGAAGTACTAGGGAATCCTGGAGTATTCTCAGTAGCTCCCCAACGTTTTAGCAGGTCGACACCGGATAAATGTTCTGATGATCCAGCATGAAAATCCTTATAAAGGTTCAGAGATTCACGAGAGGTATAGTATTTTTTAGGAATAACGCTCTCTAACTGTCCTGAAATAGAAGATTTTGGCCGCTTATCTCCCCAGGTAACAGGGGCGAAATCGCGTGTGTTCTTACGTGCACTCACGATAGCTTCTAACAAGTGACGGCTATACATGTAATCTGCTTCTTTGAGAGGCACACCAGCCCACGAGAACTCTACCAAGTCCTCGATTTGCGCAGTTGCAATTTTCCTATCACTATCACCCATATGATTCCAGGCAATCTTGAAAGCCGTATCTTTTATTGCAGAGAGTCGATTAAAAACAGCCACACGAACCTTTTCTGCTAGTTCGTTTATACCATCTTGCGTAGCAAAAACCTTAGCGATAATCTTATTGGCAACACTTAAATCTGTATCAGGTTTTTCATCAGTTCCAAGTTCTTCAATATTTTGAGGCGCAGGGAAAATAAGACTTTCCAACGTATACTGATCTGCGATACAGCGTGCTGCCGCTTTTGAAAGCTCACTCAGCACCCAGGAACCAAACCATAGGTCGCGGCTACGGCGCGCACTGGCAATGAACCCCTGCACAGGTCCAATATTTACCTCAAAAAGATACTCCATACCAATACCTCTTTACTCTCATTTCTTTCTCTCTCTTTCGCCTACACAACTGTACCATGACATACCTGTAAATACATCATGAGCATTCATGAGATTTTTCATCAGTTCTCATGATTTCTTTTTCCTTACTGCGCGCTATACTTTAATCGTCGCTGAAGTATGGCGCAAATTTATGATGGATGGAACGGTAATCGCGGAAATGTTCGCCGGGCCATACTTCGCGACTCATTGCTAACAGGTCTCGGATATGCGTGTTGAGCGTATTTTGAGTGATATGCAATTCTTGTCGCACGAGTTCCAGAGATTGCCCACTCGCGATAGCACGCAATACCTCTTGTTGGCGTTTTGTCGCACGCTTATACGCCTGCTCGCAACGCTCATGCTCTTCGGGTTTCATCTTCTCATCTTCGTGCCGCGTCTGTTGCACCAGTTGACGCGCAAGCAACGACTGTGATGCACGCTGAAAGGGAACCTCGAAAAGATGCACACCAGACTCCAGGGGCAGATGCATGACCGCCCCGTGCTTGGTCTGCTCCTGAAGCGCATCTGGTGTATACAAATGCCAGAGACGATCATTATGCGTGAAATTCAACAAGGCGGCAGAAAAGGCAAAAAACGCCATCAGGCGACGCCCGCCGCTAATACAAAAATGGATGGTTGCCTGTTGCAGCTTCAATGTGCGCAGCAGTTCATCGATATCAAACAGAATACCGTCTGCCGTTTGTTCGTCAACAATATCATGGATGGGATTGCCATAATGCTTGAGAACACGATAATGGAGCGAAATAGCACGCTTTTGCCCATGAAAGGTATAATGCTGATCTGCAAATTCTTTGGCAAGCCGCTCTACCGATTGCTGTAAACGAGGGTACGACGCTGGATGAATAACAATCACTTCACGAATAGGAATCGAACGCTCCAGCAACAAATCAAGGGCGAGCGTGACAATCTGTGGCTGACCGCCCAGCGTTGCCAAAAGTACGTGACGTGTGCTACTCTGCATCACTACCCATCTCACATTCTATCTTTATCGTTAGAAAGAGTTGTCTATGAACCAATTACCCGCCATTATTATTGGGGGACCACCCCATGCCGGAAAATCTGTCCTGTTCCACGCCCTCACGAAAGCCTTGCGCGAATGCGGCATTGCCCACCATACTGTTCGCGCCAATCCCGACGGTGAAGGCAACTGGTCACAGGAAGTTGATGAGACAACCGTAAAACGCTTGCGTGTCAAAGCCGAATGGAGCGACGAATTTACACTAGGAAGTAGCCGCGATATTGAACATCGCTTGCTCCCCATGCTCATTGACATGGGAGGGAAACCTAAAGACGCACAAAATACGATTTTCCAGCAATGCACCCACGCACTTCTTCTTTTGCATCAAAATGATCCACAAACAGCGACATTCTGGCATGCATTGGCAGAAGAAAACCATTTGCAATTGTTCGCCCTGCTCTATTCCGAGCGTCAAGGTGATAGCGTTATCACACAAACATCTCCAGTCATTCAGGGCACGATCACGCATCTGGAACGCCATCAGCCTGTGCAGGGACAACTCTTCGATTTACTTGTTGAGCGCATTGTAGCACTTTTTAGCTCTAGCTTGCCAGGAGACCCAGATAAAATATATCTTGACAATGCACCAACAAAACCAGCCATTCACGTAGAGCGTACACTGCCAATGCTTTTTCCTAACACGAAAGAGTGGGAGCCAGCCATGCTACCAACGCTGTTAGTCCAACTTTCCTCTGATGACATGCTATCGGTCTATGGGAAAGGGCCACACTGGCTCTATAGCGCGCTAGCCGCATGGACAACACCACAACCATTTTACCAGTTTGACCCGCGTTTTGACATGCTCAATGGTTGGTTACAGCCACCATCACTGCATTTCGGAACATCTGCATCGCCCGATATCCAATTCAAGGCTCAAGAGTATGCAGATGCAATTATCTTGACAGTTGATATTCGCACCAAACACCTGGATTATTTCCAAGCTGATAGCTTTGCCTGCCCTCCACTTTCTACCACACGTGGACTTATTATCGATGGGCAAATTCCATCCTGGCTGTCAACGGCCCTTGTTCGCCTGTACATGCAGCAAGAGTTGCCCTGGATTGCCTGCCATTATCCACCTCTTCATGGCGCAGTGATCGTGCAATCACGGATTGACTCTCGCAGTATTGGAGACCTTTTTCCCATGCCCCTACATGAGTATTGATA
>DAICZM010000347.1 GCA_027311145.1 Ktedonobacterales bacterium | reverse complement strand
GCCCTAATGTGTCATACTTGCGTCGCTTTTCGGCGTCCGAAAGCACTTCATATGCCTCATTGATTTCTTTGAACTTCGCTTCTGCCTTCTTATCGCCGGGATTGACATCAGGATGATATTTGCGCGCAAGTTTGCGAAACGCCTTCTTGATATCATCTGTGCTGGCTCCACGCTCAACACCCAGTATTTTATAGTAATCTTTATAGTCCATGTCCCAGCCCTCTTCTTATGAGATAGCACTTGCCTTACTTGTTGCCCATACTGACCTTGACGCGAGCCGGGCGGAGTGTCTCTTCACCCATTTTATAGCCTTTGAGAACCTCTTCTACAATCGTTCCTTCGGGCTGGTCGCTATTTTCTACCGCCTCTATCGCTTCATGCATATAGGGGTTAAAGTGTTCGCCGATAGTCGGCACGGGCTGAATGCCCTCGCTGCGCATCACTTCGTTCATTTGCCACTGTACCATGCGCAACGCTTGCTGTAAGCCCTCGCGGTCTAAGGTATCTTGATAGATTAATGCGCGCTCGACATTATCCAGCACGCCCAACAATTTATGAATCAGGGCCTTCTTTTGATTTTGCACGCGGTCTGCTAGCACGCGCTCTTGCCGTTTACGGAAGTTATCCAGGTCAGCGCGCTCGCGTAAAAACTTGTTCCAATTATCGGCTGCCTCCTGACGGCTCTGCGCCAGTTGGGACTCTAATTCGCTTATCCGCGCCATCTCTGGCGGTGTGACTTGCTGCTCGTTGGTTGCGTTTGGCTGTTCAGTAGACATGCCGTTGGTCTCTTCCATCACTGTACGCTCCTTACTTTCACCTGTGCTGCTCTACGTTTCTGCTTTGCTTCTATCGGACTGCTTTCCTCTCTTCCGTGACAGAAAAAGGGAAGGCATGTGCAAGCTTTATTGCTCTTCCAGTATAAATGTTGAGTCACATCTTGTCAAGTTTTGGGAGCGTTCGAGCGTTCGTTAATCTTCAAGGTCGTTTAGCTTCAGCTCATCAGACCAGCGTTCGCCACGTGAAAGCAGTATAGGCCCCATCAGTTCAGCTTGTTGCACGCCGATGCGCTGCCATTTCCAGAGTTCCAGCACAGCAATAAAGGTTACAATGATGACGAAACGCGAATGCTCCTGTATGAGGATCTCGGAGAGTTGGACGCTGTCGCGCTCTTGCAGATGACTGACGATTGCTGCTATGCGCTCGCTGACGCGCACTCTGGTTATGGGCAGCAGTTCCGTGCTGTTTTCAGTCGCTTTCGTTTGTAACGCCAGCAGGCGTTGCAGCGTGTGTGCCAATGCCTGTGCTTCCAGGCCGCTCAGTGAGGGGGGTGTCCAGTTCAGGTGGGTCTCTATGCCCGCTAGCAATGCCGAACGTCCATAGCTTTGCAAGCCTGCCGCCTCACGTTGGCGCAGATGGTTGGCAATCTCTTTGAGACGTTTGTACTCAACAAGGTGCTGCTGCAACTCTTCTGCCAGTATGCTTGCGTCCTCCTCTTCGCTAGACAGCGTACTCTTGATGCTTTGAGGTAAGAGACTTTGCGATTTTATGAAGAGCAGGCGTGCAGCGATAGAGACAAAGGCCGCCATGTTTGCCAGGGGTAGTGTCTCCGTCTCCCATTGCTGGAGATAGGCGAGATACTGGTCCGTGACAACAACAAGCGAGATCGTGGTAATCTCCATCTGCCGCTTTTCGATCAGGTGGAGGAGCAGATCGAGCGGCCCTTCAAAAATTGGCAGATGAACGACATAGCGCGCTGCTTCGTTTGCCGACTGTGCCAGTTCATCTGTACTCATCGCCTCTTCCCTATGAAACCTCGTCAACGCGGTGCAGTTCAGCGGCTGGTCCGGTGGGCTGATGGTGGGTCCGAATATACAGAACCGCACGCTCCGAGAGACCAGCCTGCGCTGCCAGTTGCGCTCCAACCTCGGCATGCCACCATGCATAGCTCAGTGCGCATTGCCAGTGCGGCACACTGTGCTTAGCCAGCAAATGCGGAGGCAAGATGAAACGCTGCAAGAGCTGTGGAGCAGAGCGTTTGCCCAGTACAATTGCAGGCCGTGTCCAAAATGGAACCCGTCCTTGCGCCTTTCCTACATCGTGCAGCAAGGCGGCAGCCAGAAGGTCGTTTTCATCGCAACCATGCGCTAATAGACCACGACAGACGCGCAAGCTATGTTGCTGATCGGCATGCGACATCGTGTCGAAAAGCGGCAGGGCCGAGCTGGGTAACCAGCGTGCCACTTCTGCCAGTTCTTCATTGGTGAGTGGTGACACACAACCCAGTTGTTGCCAGACCTGTTGCAGGCGATAGGCAATCACTTGTAGTGGCCCATGACGTGCCATGTTTTTTGCTCTCGCCTCTCTCACTAGGGCAGACTATACAGCAGTGAGACGATACTATAACCTCTGACAAAATTATCTGGACTGATCACAAATGCAATGACGCTGTGTGCGCCTAGTAGAATATAGTTGGCAAGCTCGAAGAGCGGAAAACTACCGACGCCTGCCAGACGCGCCAGAAATGGCAGGAAGAAAAAGATAAACAAGATAATAAAAGGGCCGTAGGGAGCGGAACGTGCAAACATGGTTGCTTGTTTGCCTGGCAAGATCGTGTAGACAATCTGATAGCCATCAAGCGGATAGATCGGTAAAAGGTTAAAGAGTGTGAGAGAGATATTCACGGTTGCAAAAACCAGCAAAAGCTGCGAAATGTGGACCGTGATGAGGTTTTGGCTCAGAAAAGGCGACACAAAGCGCAGTATGAGCGCAACCAGCAGACCAATCAGCAAGCTGAAGAGGATGCCACCGCCAGCGACGAGCAGCAGACCCACATTCTCACCGCCGCGCATCTTCCAGGGATCGGTCTTAATGGGTTTGCCCCAGCCAAAGCCCATAGGTGCTGTGGGTGGCACAAACGGCTGAAATGCCAGCAAGATGCACATCAACACGCCGACCGGGTCGATGTGTGCGCGCAGGCTCAGCGTTTGTCGGCCTTCTAGCTGTGGTGTGTGGTCACCAAGCAGCAAAGCCGTGAGTGCATGTCCAAACTCGTGCAAAGCGATGGCGCCGAGAAACGAGATGATAATCATGAACGCGAGCAGAACATTGATATATAACATTGGGCTGCCTCATTTCATCCTTCAAGTAAGTAGATTAATCTCCAGACCTTCCCAAGCTGACCAGGTACGCGGGAACTGCTGCTGCGCCTCACGTTCCATGCGGTCAAGCTGATTGTCATCATAGTTGGGTTCATGATGAAACAAAATTAGCTGCCCCACGTGAGCCTGTTGCGCGGCATCAACCGCCATTGCTACTGTGCTATGTCCATAGCCGTGTTTTGCCTGTTGGTAGTCGGGTATGGTGTATTGTGCATCATGGATTAAGACATCCGCCCCCTCTATAAAAGAGAGGAAAGCGGGATCACATCCCTGACCCCATTCTACATCCGTTGCGTAGACCAGACAATGCCCTGCATACTCAACGCGATACACCAGCGCGCCATCTCGCGGATGACTGTGTGTAAATAGCGTTTTGACGCGCACCTCGCGTGCGTCCGCTGGTGCTGTCGGGGCTTGAAATGGTTGCTCTTGGCAGAGATACGCTGTTAGCTCCCCATTGTACCAGTGTACACTGCAAGCATCCGCTAGCGTGTGGAAGGTACGTTGCGAGGGCAAGAGTCTCATCTCTACTGGGAAATACGGTGGAGACATCAATGGGGTTACGATCTGCTCCATGCTCAGGCCTGCGAGTTGAGGACCGAAGATTTCGATGTTGGTTTGAGGCGCAAAAAGTGGGGCAAAAAAGGGAAAACCCACCAAATGATCGCCATGTGCGTGCGTGATGAAAAGCGCAATATACAACGGTTGACCACTTGCCCTTTGCATCAACGTCTCGCCCAGACGAATAATGCCACTACCGGCGTCAAACACCAGGGTTTGGCCGCCAACTTGTACTTCAATACATGCGGTGTTGCCGCCATGACGGAGCGTGCGTGGGCCGGGCGTCGGGTAACTTCCGCGCACGCCCCAAAAGCGCACGAGAAAATGCTGTGAATCAGCCATATTGCCTTTCAAATGTTGTTATGTTGACGTAATTCTATCTATGGAAGGCGTATTGTTATGCATTAGGCTAGCATCTACGTCCGGCCTTGTCAAGCAAAATTGCCACACAAGCGCGCGTTTTTGTGCTATACTATGACACATGACGATTCTACCCATTTCATCAACCAATCAAAAAACTGACCTGCTGGCCCTCTCACTACCACAACTGCAACAGTGGCTGGTTGAGCGTGGCGAGGCCGCCTTTCGTGCCAAACAACTCTATCAATGGCTGTATAAACGGCTCGTCACTGATTTCGCGGCAATGCATACTCTGCCGCCCACTCTGCGTCAACAACTGGCAGCAGAGGCGACTATCGGCCCGATGATTGTGCGTAGCGAGCAACACTCTAAAGATGATCGTACTCGCAAAATTCTGCTCGAATTGGTTGACGGCAAACTGATTGAGTCGGTGCTGATGCTCTACCCTGCTCTGGGCGAGAGCAGTGCCCGTGCGACCGTCTGTGTCTCCTCGCAAGCGGGCTGTGCTTTTGGCTGCACCTTCTGTGCCACCGGGCAGATGGGCTTTGCTCGTCACCTGAGTGCGGGCGAGATCGTTGCGCAGGTGTTGCATTTTGCCCGCGAACTCCAGGCCGCTTCTTGGCGTGCGGCAGGGCTGCCAGGCAGTGACCCTATTGACCATATCACCAATATTGTGCTGATGGGCATGGGCGAGCCATTGCATAACTACGACAATGTGTTGCAGGCCTTGCGCATCCTTAATAGTCCCGATGGCTTCAATCTGGGGGCGCGCCACATGACTGTCTCGACGGTTGGCTTAGTGCCCGCTATTCGCAAGTTGAGCCAGGAGCATCTGCAAGTCAATCTGGCTATCTCTCTTCACGCTCCAACCGATGCATTGCGCTCGCAAACAATGCCTGTGAATCGCAAATATCCTATCAGCGAACTCATTGCGGCTTGCCAGGACTATATCGCCGTCACTGGCCGACTCACGCGCACCAGCTTGGCGATCTGCTCGCCCCGCTCAAACAGTTTGCGCATGTCAACTGCATCCCCGTCAATGCCACTTCGGCAGGCTACCATCCGCCCGGTCCCGATGCCATACGAGCATTCCGTGCCGTTTTACGTGAGCATGGCGTGAGCAATAGCGTCCGTGCCGAGCGCGGCGATGACATCGCTGCTGCCTGTGGACAGTTGCGCACACACTTTGAACGCAGCAAAAACACGTAGGGGACACG
>DAICZM010000346.1 GCA_027311145.1 Ktedonobacterales bacterium | reverse complement strand
ACAATGAGCGTATTGTGGGGGCCATTCGGGCCAGGGCGGTGTCGTGATTTCGGGCATATTTTGTAGTATGGTCAGGAACAGCGGCAGGATGGAGGGTCCCTGGCGGGCGAGGCGTTGCACGGCCAATGTGCGGGTTGCATGGTCGGTATTTGGTCCTAGCAGGAGGATCAAGGCAGCACGTGTTCGCTCCTGGGTGGCATAGGTGCGCAACGTGCAGGGCGTATTGATGTAGGATAGAGCTAATGCTGATAGATAGTCGTTCATAGATTTGTGTACCATGATTTTGTTTGCACAATGAAAAAAGCAGTGCTATTTAGTTATACCCTGCTCCACCAAATCTTGTGTGTGTGCGCAATGGGAGGGCAGCCGTGACCTCAATAGGCGGAGCGTTTGAACCAACGCGTGAGTTGGCTCCAAAGGGAGCTGCGTGGTGCTTTGGCGGTGGGAAGCAAGGCCTGTGAAATCGGCTCTTGCGGCTGGCCGCTGCTGGTTTCTGGTGTGTGTAGGGGCGGATTGAGATCGTTATTTTGGCTAGCGGTGTGTGGTGCTGGTGGTGCTGGTTGGTGGTCATCCAGAGAAAGATCGAGGTAAGGGGGACGCAGATGTTGTGGGCGTTTGGGTGGGTGAATGACGACACGTTCTCGTCCTGGGCGCTGTGAGGGCGTGGCAGCGTCGGCACGGGCGATGGGCGTGGACAGCGAGTCGTCTGGCTGTATACGGAGTGCGCGTAGATCATATGCCAACGTGCGAGCATTTTCATAACGCTGTTTGCGGTCTTTTGCCATGGCCGTTAGGATGATCTGTTCCAATGCCGAAGTGATGAGAGGGTTATAGGTGTGAGGGTGTGGTGGCTTGCCATGGAGAATGGCTTGCGTGAGTTCGGGCATTGAGCGGCCTGTAAAGGGGCGGTGACCGCAGACCATTTCGTAGAGAACAACGCCAAGGGCATAGATATCGCTGCGATTATCGAGCGTTTGCCCCCAGACCTGTTCGGGTGAGGCATAGTAAATGCTGCCAACGAGAGTTTTGGCAACGGTGATGGGCTGATAGCCGGTGGCGCGGGCGAGGCCAAAATCCATGACCTTGATCTTCCCCCAGCGGTCGAGCATGAGATTCTCTGGTTTGATATCGCGGTGAATAACATGTCGCTCGCTATAGGCGCAATCGAGGGCATCGGCGATCTGTGCGGCATATTCAACCGCGAGATGCAAGGGAATGATGCCATCCAGGCGCAAAAGGCTGGCGAGGGTGGGTCCCTGGATGTATTCCATGACGAAATAGAGCAGTTTATTTTGTTGCCCGGCATCATAGATTTGTACGATATTGGGATGGTTTAAGCCCGCAATAATCAGGGCTTCACGGATAAAACGTGCTACATAGGAGGCATCTTTTGCCAGCCCCTGGGGTAAGACCTTGATTGCGACCTCGCGCTCAAGGGCAATTTGTCGTCCACGATAGACCATGCCCATTGAGCCACGTCCAATCTCTTCGTCCAAACGAAACCCACCGAGGCTTTGGCCCGCCAACTCGTTCATGATATATTTCCCCAATGAATTGCTGCGCTTAAAACTATAATCGCGAGTATTTCGTATCGGTTTTTCATAAGCATAAACGTTTTCATCGCATGTTTAGCATAGCGCATCTCCAAAAGTACTTGTCAGATGCTCGACAGTAGGCCTATTGGCAGCCTGTAAGGGCGAGATGTGCTAGTGGCTATTTCTTTTTGTGATGGCGCAAAAAGGAACAAAGCAGGGTAGATGGGTGCTTTGTTCCTTCTCGTTGTGTACAGAAAGACACGTCAAGAGTGTTGTGTAAAAGATGAGATTATTCGAGATAATCTTTCAGGATACGGCTGGCTTGTGGATGGCGCAGCTTGCGAATGGCGCGCTCCTCAATCTGGCGCACACGCTCGCGTGTGACCTTAAGTTTTTTGCCCACCTCTTCGAGTGTGTGGTCGTGGTCATCGACGAGTCCGAAGCGCAATTCAATGACCTGACGTTCACGCAATGTTAACTGGCCGAGAACCTTGCGGATCTCTTCGCGCAGCAGTCGCTGGTCGGTCACTTCGCTGGGGCCGCGTTCGCGCATGTCTTCGATAATATCGCCCAGCGTGTTTTCTTCTTCTTCTGAAAGGGGGGCATCAAGTGAGAAGACTTTTTCAGCCCAGATCAATAGCTCACCCACGCGCTCGGCGGTGATGTCTAGACGTTCACCGATGATTTCGGGTGTGGGTTCGCGCCCCAGCTCTTGGTAGAGTTGGCGCGTCATACGTTTGACACGCATGACTTCTTCCATGATGTAGACGGGCAGGCGAACGACGCGGGTACCTTCTAAGATGGCACGCGTGATGGCCTGTTTAATCCACCAGGTGGCGTAAGTAGAGAAGCGAAACCCTTTGCGGTAGTCAAACTTGGTGACTGCGCGAATGAGGCCGATGTTGCCTTCGCCAATCAAGTCTTCCAGGGAGAGTCCCTGCCCAACATATTTTTTGGCAATGCTTACGACGAGCCTGAGGTTTGCCTCGATGAGATGGTCGCGTGCCTCTTTATCCCCTTGCTCTGCACGCTCGGCAAGGCGGGACTCGGTGACAGCGTTCAGCAGCGAGATGCGGGAGATTTCGCGTAGGTAGAGACGCAAACTGTCACTTTGCGCCAAATTGCTGATGTCGGTATCTTGCACTGTTTCACGTTCCTGCTCGGCTGCTTTATGATGTTCGCGGTCAGTGTCAAACATTACATTTTGCTCCAAGTGTTTGCCCTCTCCTGCAACATGTACATGAGATCACTCTAGTCCTGGCCTATTGTATCATACATACGTTGTATTGCAAGCCACATCTCTCAGCAGAGATATATTTCTATTTTAGCGCAGGGGTAAAAGGATAGGTGTGCAGTGCTGAAAGACGGCGGTGGCTTGACCAATTATGGTACGATTTGCTCTGGTATGCCCTTTTGAATGTTGCTATGGAAAGTAGGCTAGTTATTTGGCTGCACAGGAACAGACGAGTCAACAGCAGGAAGCCGGAGCAGTGGTGGCGGACGTCCTCGCGATTGCCACTCTTGCGCAAATGCTGAGTACTGAACTTGCCCTGGCGTATGGGCAGGTTGCTCGCACTATTGAGTTGCTCGATGAAGGAAACACGATTCCCTTTATTGCGCGTTATCGTAAAGAAGTGACCGGGAGCCTGGACGAGGTGCAGATTCAGGCGGTGGCAGATCGTTCGGCTGCTCTACGGGCCTTGCACGAGCGTAAAGTGGATGTGCGCAGGCTGATTGAGGGACAGGGGAAGTTGACGCCAGCGTTAGCCGCACAGCTTGAGGCGACTCGCATGTTGCAAGAGGTAGAGGATCTTTACCTGCCCTATCGTCCTAAACGTAAAACCCGTGCCAGTGTAGCGCGTGAAAAGGGGCTAGCAGCACTGGCGGAGCATATTTTGCAGCAACCGGTGTTGTCTGGCGACCATGTGGCAGCGCGTGAAGAGTATGCGCGTGCATTTCTGCATGCCGAAAAGGGTGTTGAGAGCAGTTTGGAAGCGTATGCGGGCGCCTGCGACATTGCCGCTGAGGTGATGGCGGAAGATGCCCGTGTGCGCGGAAGCGTGCGAGCGGCGTTTTTCAAGCAGGCTCTTGTGCGTGCAAAAGTGGTGGAGGCGGAGAAGATTGCTGAAAAAGACCCCAACGGTGTGTATCAGCTCTACTATGAGTTTCAGGAAGAGATCACAAGGCTTGTGCCGCATCGCGTGCTGGCCCTGAATCGTGCAGAGCATGAAGGTGTTTTGCGTGTCAATGTGGATTTGCCTTACGAGCAGGCACAAGCGCGTATGAGCGCATATTATCCAATAAAACCAACATCGCCTTTTGCTGAATTGTTGGCGGGGGCGATGGAAGATGGCTATAAACGCTTGCTTGCGCCGGCGATGGAGCGCGAGGTGCGTGTCGAGATGACGCGCCGTGCTGAAGAACATGCGATCCAGATTTTTGCCACGAATCTACGCAATCTGCTGCTGCAACCGCCGTTGCGTGGCAAGAAGGTGCTGGGCATTGATCCAGGTTTTCGCACGGGCTGTAAGCTGACTATCGTGGATGAAACGGGCAAATATATCGAATCGGACACGATGTATCTTCACCAGTCAGAGCGGGCATTGCAGCAGTTGCGGGTCTTGCTGAAGAAGTATGCGGTCCAGGTGATTGCGATTGGCAACGGAACAGCGTCACGCGAGAGCGAGCAATTGGTGGCAAAGCTGTTGCGTGATTTGCAACAGGAGGATGCGCGTCTGGAGATTGGGTATGTGATGGTGAATGAGGCAGGGGCATCGGTGTATTCGGCATCGGAGGCAGCGCGCCAGGAGTTTCCCACGCTAGATGCCACACAGCGCGGCACGATCTCGATTGCGCGGCGTTTACAGGACCCATTGGCTGAGTTGGTGAAAATTGACCCGAAGGCGGTGGGCGTGGGCCTGTATCAACATGATGTCGATCAGAAAGAGTTGGCGGCCATGTTGGAAAGAGTGATTGTCTCGTGCGTCAATTTCGCGGGGGTCGAGGTCAATTCGGCTTCTGCTGCCTTGCTGAAGCATGTATCGGGTATTAATGTGCGTGTTGCCAATGCGATTGTCAAATATCGTGAGGAGCATGGCGCGTTTAAGAGTCGTGAGGAGTTGCGCAAAGTTCCTGGCGTGGGCCCTGTGACGTTTGTGCAGGCAGCGGGTTTCCTCAAAATTGCTGCTGGTGTAGAGCCGCTAGATGCGACCTTTATTCACCCTGAGAGTTACAGGGCGGCGCGTGCTGTGCTGGCAATGTTGCCGGGTGGTGATGAGCAGAAGCTCAAGCCAGCGGAGCGTGTTGCGCAGTTCCGCCAGTTCATCAAGCTGCAAAATGGCCTGGGGCGTAGCAATCGTAAAGGGGGGGGTAGCAGTAACGAGGATGCGATGTGGGCTGATATTGCGGCGCAGGTGCAGGTGGGTTTGCCGACGTTGCACGATATTCTGGAGAACCTGGAAAAGCCTTGTCTTGATCCACGCGACGCCTTGCCCGCGCCGCTTCTGCGCCATGATGTCCTGAAGATGGAAGACTTGCAAGTGGGGATGGTGTTGCAGGGGACGGTGCGCAATGTGGTGGATTTTGGCGCATTCGTGGATATTGGTGTGAAGCAGGATGGTCTTGTCCATGTCTCCGAGATGGCAGATCGTTTTGTGAAGGACCCGCTGAGCGTTGCCGCTGTTGGTCAGGTGGTGCAAGTGCGTGTCCTTAAGGTGGATGTGCAGCGTGGGCGTGTGCAACTCAGTATGCGAGGGTAATAATCAGGT
>DAICZM010000345.1 GCA_027311145.1 Ktedonobacterales bacterium | reverse complement strand
ATGCACGGGTGTTTTGTCAGAACGCCCCGATGTGTCAAGCGACGAAGCCAAAGCTGAGCGTCTGCAAAGATACTCAGAGTTGCGGTGGAGCTGAGATACAAGCCCCCTGTCTTCAGACGGGGGTCTCTGACAAATGGAGTGATAGATTAGAAAGACATCGGTATTCGTGAAAGGCTTGACATATAGACCAGTCGTGGTGTATTCTTGGCACAACAACTTGACGAAGAGTAAACGCGCAGATCAGGAATAGTATTCATGCCAGCTGCAAGCAGCGAGCCGCGAGAGTGTAAGGCGGTGGGCAGATGACATGGTGAACCCACCTGAGAGTGTCAGCGAAAAGCTGACCGGATACCCGACCGTTAGCGTGGGAACGATACTGCATAGCATGCTGTGCAGCCATTGGCTGAGTGGAGTCGTAGTGTGCGGCTCAAACAAGGTGGTAACACGGGATAAATCTCGTCCTTCATGAGGGGCGAGTTTTTTTGTGCCTGTTTTTTATACTGTATTGTGTTATATGCAAGGCTCTATTGCACAAGAGGAGTTTGTGATGGCAAACGAAGAAAAATTTGTTGCGGAGATTGTAGACCAGGAAGACAATTTTTCCAAGTGGTACAACCAGGTTGTGCGCAAGGCGGAGCTAGCGGACTATGCTCCTGTGCGTGGCTGCATGATTATTCGTCCCTATGGCTACGCGATCTGGGAGAATATCCAGCGCTTGCTGGATGCGCGTTTCAAAGAGACGGATGTCGTGAATGCTTACTTTCCGCTGCTGATTCCGCGCAGTTTCCTCGAACGCGAGGCGGAGCATATTGAAGGGTTTGCGCCAGAGGTCGCTTGGGTGACACGGGGCGGTGGCGAGGAACTCGAAGAGCCGCTGGCAATTCGCCCAACGAGCGAGACGATTATCGGACATACCTATGCCAAGTGGGTACAAAGCTATCGTGACCTGCCTATTCTCATCAACCAGTGGAACAATGTAATGCGCTGGGAGAAACGTACCACGTTGTTCTTACGCACATCAGAGTTTCTCTGGCAGGAGGGCCATACCGCCCACCGCACGCTCGAAGAAGCTGAAGAGCGCACGCGCATGATGCTGGAAGTTTACCGTTCCTTTGCAGAGGAAGATGCAGCCATCCCTGTGATCGTCGGGCGCAAGAGTGAGAATGAGAAATTTGCTGGTGCGCTGCGTACCTATTCTATTGAGGCATTGATGGGCGACGGCAAGGCTCTTCAGGCCGGAACGAGCCATAATTTGGGCAATAACTTTGCGAAAAGCTTCGATATCCAATTCTTGGATGACGATGGGCAGCGGAAATATTGTGCTACGACAAGCTGGGGCCTCAGTACGCGTATGATCGGCGGCGTCATTATGGTGCATGGCGACAAATCGGGCTTGATTCTTCCGCCACGCCTTGCTCCGTATCAGGTGGTGATTGTACCTATCTGGCGCAAGGACGCGGAAAAAACGGCGGTCAGTGCAATGGTTGAGCGTGTCACAAAAATGCTCAAAGGCAGAGTGCGCGTCAAAGTCGATAACAGTGACAACACACCGGGTTGGAAGTATAACGAATGGGAGATGCGCGGTGTGCCGGTGCGCCTGGAAATTGGCCCACGCGACGTGCAGAACGAAAGCGTAATGCTGGTGCGTCGTGACAATCGTGCAAAAGAGTCGGTCTCCCTGGCAGCTCTGGAGACACGCCTGCCAGAGTTGCTTGAAGAGATACAACAGGCTCTGTTCCTGCGCGCACGTGAATTCCGCGATAAGAGCATGCGCTATACCGAGAGCTATGAGGAGTTCAAGCGCATTATTGCTGACGAACGCGGGTTTGTGCGCGTGAAATGGGCAGAGGATAGTGCGGCAGAACTGGCGATCAAAGAAGAGACAAAAGCGACATTGCGCGTCATTCCCTTTGATCAACCGGAAGGTGGCGTGCAAGGCAAGTGTTTCTATACGGGTAAACCAGCAACCTGTGAAGCCATTTTCGCCCGCGCCTATTAGCGTATTGGGCGTGATAATGGAGTATAACAAATTATCACGCCCTGCTCGTGCATAGATCGACCTGATAAATTTTGCAACAGGAACCAACCCTCGTTTAGGCCTATCCTAAATGTCTAAGTATTGGAGAACGGAGAGATTGATGAGCGTTTTCCCTTTTGATTTGCGTGGCTTTCGGTTCTGCGCCAAAAACGCTGGTATCAAAGACGATACATTAGATTTTACTGTGATCGTGTCTGATGTACCCGCGTCAGCGGCGGCAATGTTTACGCAAAGCCGTTTTTGTGGGGCCGCAATTATTGTCGGGCGTGAACATGTCGCGAACGGACAGCTCCAGGCGTTTGTCATTAACAGCAAGAACGCCAATGTGGCAACGGGCGCACAAGGCCTTGCCAATATTCGTGAGGTGGTTCAACTTGTTGCACGTGAGTTGGACATTGCGCCAGAAGATATCTTACCATCGTCTACAGGCGTGATAGGGTGGCAATTGCCAATGGAAGGGTTGCGTCGAGCCATCCCGGGCCTACGCCAAGCATTATTGCTCAATCGGCCAGAACTGGCGGCGCAGGCGATTATGACCACTGATACGCATCCCAAGTGGCGTGCCTGCCGCGTTGGTAACGCAACGCTGGTGGGTATGGCAAAGGGTTCTGGCATGATTGAACCAAATATGGCAACCATGCTGAGCTACTTTGTCACAGACGCTGCTGTTCCAGCAGAAAGCTTAAAGGCTTTGTTGAAAGAGGCCGTTGACCTCTCGTTTAATATGGTCAGTATCGATACTGACACCAGCACTAGTGATACCGTGGCAATTATGGCAAATGGTTTGGGTGGTGCAGTAGATTTAGAGGAGTTCCGGCAAGCTTTGCAGCAGATGGCGATAGAACTGGCGAAAGAGATTGCGCGTGACGGTGAGGGTGCGACTAAGCTAGTCGAGGTGACCGTGGAGCAGGCAGAGTCATTGGCGCAAGCTAAACGGGTTGCGAAGGCTATTGTCAATTCACCACTGGTCAAAACCGCTATTTTTGGAGCCGACCCGAACTGGGGGCGTATCGCCATGGCAATCGGCAAGTGTGAGGAACAGCTGCACATCGTGCCAGAGCGCGTCGCGATTGCTTTTGGCGATTTACGCATGTACGATGGGCATCCGCTCAGCCAGGCTAACTTGCCTGCACTCGAAGCGTATTTGCAGGGCAGCGAGGTCAAAATTCACGTTTCGTTGGGCTTGGGTGAGGCCCGTGCAACCGTTTGGGGCTGTGACCTTTCTTATGAATATGTGCGGATCAATGGGGAATATACAACCTGAACGTTTTGTCTGGGGCGGTGAGAGGGCATTTTATCCCCTTCCTAATGAAGTACGCACTATTTCACGATAATGACAATTGGTAGCGCGCTAATGGAGTCGGTGGCAATATGTTGGTTTCCCGCATTCATATAGAGGCCTGTAGATGCTCCTCCGTCTAGGTTGAGCGCAGTTGTGAGGGCAAGGTCGGAGGAGACGAGCAGGTCCGCGAGTTCGTCGAGGGAGAATGCTTCACCGGGGCTGATGATAAAGAGCAGACGGCCCTGTTTGTCTATTGCCACGACACTACGCCGCTGGCTGGCTGCGTTTGCCAAAAACTGTGTGCGTTGACCACCGATAATCAGCATTGGGGAGGATTGTGTGGCTTGTTGTAGCCGCTCAGTGCTGGGGTCATACGGCTGGTCGCGCAGTGAGCGCAGATTGATAGTGCCGTTGCTATTGACGGAGAGCATTCCCCCAAAGCCAGTATACGAGGAGCCAGATATGTGCCCATTTGAGACAAGCAAACCTGTGGCGTTGTCTTGCAGATCGAAGTAGCCGCCGTTGATGATCACTTTGGCTTGTTCTTGCTGCATCCAGTCGCGTAAGCCCATTGGTTGAGTAGGTTGATAGCCAATACTGAGATGCACGCGCTGTGGGTCGAGCCGAACAATTGTCACGGTATCTTCGTTGTTGCCGGGGCTTTTCCAATCTTCATAGCGTACAGCGATGCCGGAAGACGCTGGATACCATGTGTTAAGTGCAGGTGTGGGAGGAGAGCCACTGGTATTGGAAGTAGAGATGGGTGTGCCGTTGGCATTTGTAATGGTGGGTAGCACAGCGCAGGCTGATAGTGAACCAACGAGGAGTAGAAGAAAGAGACAGAGCCTCAAGACAATTTTTACTTGCATAACACAGCTTTCTATGGAAGAAAATGTATTGCATGGCAACGTGTACTATTATACACGGTTTAAGAGTGTACAACGCATATTTTTCATATAGCCGTAACTTTCCGTAGGAACCGTCCTACAGAAAGTATCCAAAGTGGTTAGGTTGAAGGGGACGAGATTAACCTCGTCCCCTTCGTCATGCCTATTTTCTACGGGCGGGAAGAACGAGAGTAGCATGCCATTGCCTATTTTTTCCAAGGCGTTGCTTCGATGGCTGACATCGTCCCCTTGAAGTCCATTGCCAATTTGAGGGCGGCATCGTGGGCAGCGTTTTCCGTGGCATCGTCCAGGGGTGCGAGGTCAACGTTCCCATAACGACGTTCGAGCGCACGCTGGATGATGAGATCGGTAAACCAGGGATTTTTGGGGAGTAAGGGGCCGTGTAGATAGGTGCCAAACACGTTTTTATACGCGGCTCCCTCGCCGCCATCCTTGCCATTGTTGCCCCAGCCGGCCAGAACTTTTCCGAGCGGCTGTGCTTTAGGGCCAAGATAGGTGCGCCCACTATGATTTTCGTAGCCAACGAGTATTTTGCTCCCTGTCTCAGCAAATGAACACTCCAGAGCCATATGGGTCATAAAGCGCGTGCTGCCGCCTTCAGTGTAGAGATCAAGCAGGCCAACACCTTTCAGTTCGGGTCCTTGAAATGGTTTGTAGTAGTGTCCAAGCAGTTGAAAGCCGGCACAGACGCTCAGAAAGACCGTGTTGGACTCGATGGCCTCGTGCAACGAAGATGCTTTGCTCTGGATATCGCGGGAGGCAATTTCCATTTCGCGATCAGCGGCCCCGTGTAGTAGTAGGATATCATATTGTGTGAAATCGGGTGTTTGTTTGACAAAAATCTGCTCGACCTCGGTCCCGATCCCACGCCATTTGCAGCGTTTTTGGATCGAGAAGAGGTTGCCGCGATCAGCTGCGACGCTCATCAATGTTGGATAGAGATGCCCGATTTTTAGTACCATGCCCGTATTCGCTGTTGTTTCACTCAATGTCTATTCCTCCCAAAAGTGTCTCACCCAGCCGCGTTTCTGCATAATGCGGCGGAATTCGTGTGTGGGTGTGTAGCCACACAAAATATAG
>DAICZM010000344.1 GCA_027311145.1 Ktedonobacterales bacterium | reverse complement strand
GCGCAAGTATATAGGCACGTGCTGTCTCCAGCATGGTAGGAGTCAGGTCTGTGACTGTCACATGCCTAACATAGGGAGCAACAGCAAGCGCAGTATGCCCGCCACCCGTCGCGATATCAAGGGCCTGCTGTTGTGGATGCCATTCGCCTATTGCGATTAAACGTGAGAGGTCTTTGCCACTGCGATGCGAGGCACTAGTCACATAGCTCTCAGCAGTGCGACTAAAATAATCTTGCACGAGAGCTTTGCGTTCATCACGATGAGAAGAGGATGCCTGTGTCATAAGTTGTTACACTTTCCAGATGATAAAAAGAGGTCGTATGTTGTTGCATGTTACAGTATATCACCAGGATAGGCACAACCAAATAGCTCGACGCCAGGGACGTGGTGTGTTAGTATAACAGAGGATGCTTTCCGCAAAGACAACGAATGTCTGGAATAGATTACTATGCCAACACTAGATGGTTCTGTTGAAAATATCGTCTTTCGCAACGAAGAGAATCACTATACCGTTGCGCGCTTCCGGCCCAATGATGCGGGGCGGCTCTTTCGCGATGATCTGATGACGGTGGTCGGCATTCTGCCAGGCATTCACGTCGGCGAACTGCTCACCGTCGAAGGTGAGTGGGAGAATGACCCCCGTTATGGACGTCAGTTGCACATCACCACCTTCACACAACGCCTGCCCGCTTCACGCGAAGGCATTATTCGCTATCTCAGTTCAGGTCTGATTAAAGGCATTGGTCCTAAAAAGGCGAAATTGATCGTCGATCACTTTGGTGAGCAAACACTGGCAATTATCGAGCAGCAACCCGAACGACTCAGCGAGGTCAAAGGCATTGGTACAAAAGAACGCGAACAGATTGAACGGGCCTGGGCTGAGCAGAGCGAAATTAAAGAACTACATCTTTTCCTGCAATCGCACGAAGTTTCGATGAATATCGCCACGCGTGTCTATAAGCACTACGGCAAAGAGTCGATTAAGGTTGTGCGCGAAAATCCTTATCAGCTTGCGCATGATGTACAGGGTATTGGCTTTCGCACCGCCGACGATATAGCGGTCAAGCTCGGCTTGCCACGTGATAGCGTGCCGCGCCTGACAACGGGCCTACAATATGTCTTGACACAAGCCGCCAACGATGATGGGCATTGTTTCTTGCCAGAACAGGAACTCTTACGCCTAGCCGCGGAGGCACTCGATATGTCGCGCGAGTCGCTACTGCCCGCGATGGAACAATTGCGCAACGAGCGCGATGTCTTTATTGAGCCACCACCTCAATTGTTGCCAGCATCCACGCAGCTCTTCGCTCTTCCCACTACCCCACAAGACGACGCAGACCCAGTGCCCCTACAACAAGAAGAGGAACAAGCACAACAGCGCATCTATTTTGGCCCCTTCTGGCATGCGGAAAATGGCACGGCACGCCTACTCAAACTCTTGCTCCATACACATAGCACACTCCCACCGACCTCAGAGCAGCAGTGGGAACTAATTTTTGAGCGGCTGAAAGAGCGTCGCAAGATGATTTTAACCGAAAAGCAACGTGCTGCTGTGCAGATGGCCTACCACCACAAGGTCAGCATCTTAACGGGCGGCCCTGGTACTGGCAAATCAACCTCGCTGCGTGCATTACTGATGCTGCTACGCACACGCAAAATCGAGGTCGCCCTGACAGCACCAACAGGACGCGCCGCTAAACGGATGAGTGAGGCGACGGGCGTTCCCGCCAAAACGCTACACCGCCTGCTGGAATATGCCCCGCACGACAACAGTTATCAGCGCAACGAAGAGAATCCGCTCCCCTATCAGTTTGTGATCGTCGACGAGGTTTCAATGGTTGATATCCTGCTCTTCTATCACCTGCTCAAAGCCTTGCCGCGTGATGCGCATCTCTTGCTGGTCGGCGATGCTGATCAATTGCCGCCCGTCGGCCCTGGCAATGTCTTGCGCGATCTCTTGCGCAGCGCGTCTATTCCTACGATGCGCTTGACCGAACTGTTCCGTCAAGCCAGTGAGAGCAAGATTATTGTCAATGCACACCGCATCAACGCAGGCCAGATGCCCAACACACGCACTGATGCCAATGGCGACTTTTTCTTCATAGCCGAGGAAGACCCGGTGCGCATCCAACAACTCATCCTTGATCTCGTGCATCGGCGTTTGCCAACGCGCTACCACTTTAATCCGCTGAGTGATATCCAGGTTCTTGCCCCCATGTACAAAGGGCCAGTTGGCGTAACGGCCCTCAACGATGAATTGCAGGCTCGCCTCAATCCCAATCCGCCCGCTCAGATCGAGTGGTCAGGCCATACCTTTCGTGTAAACGACAAAGTCATGCAAATGCGTAACAACTATGACAAGGGCGTGTTCAATGGAGACGTGGGTTGGATACGGACGATCAACCGGGAACAGGCCACCGTAAAAGTTGAGTTTATCGAAGAAGCAGGTCCGCTGCTCGTCGAATACGAATTTCACGAATTAGATGAATTAACACTGGCCTATGCCGTGACGGTCCACAAGAGCCAGGGCAGCGAATATCCAGTCGTGATTATCCCACTCGTCATGCAGCATCGTATGCTACTTCAACGCAATCTGCTCTATACCGCGATTACACGCGCTAAAAAGTTCTGCGTGCTAGTCGGGCAACTACACGCCCTAGAAATCGCGGTACACAATGATCGCGTAGCCCAACGCAACACAGGTTTAGCTGAGCGATTGTTGATAATGCAGATCAAGAAAGACTTTTACCTTGTTTAATTCCGAGTAGCGTAGTAGAATATAAACAGAATTTTTTTTGTTGTAGCTGATGGAATACATGCGGACACAAGCGCGTGATCGATATACAACAAGGTTTATTTGTAGGAAGGATTTGGAGATATGTCAACAGATACCACAACGTCGAGCATGACACCGGCATCGGGCTATGCCCATCCCGAAATGCTGGTTGATACCGAGTGGGTCGCCCAACACCTCAATGATCGCGATGTACGCCTGATTGAGGCCGATGAAGACGTACTGTTATACGAAATTGGGCACATCCCGGGGGCTGTCAAGCTAGACTGGCACGTGGACGTACAGGATAAGCTGAATCGTGACTTCATCAATCAGCAAGAGTTTGAGCAATTGATGAGCCATTGGGGGATCACAAATAACACCACGATTGTCCTCTATGGCGACAAAAACAACTGGTACGCCTGTTACTCGTTCTGGCTCTTTAACATGTACGGCCATCAGAGCCTCAAAATCATGAACGGTGGACGCACGCGCTGGGAGAACGAGAAACGCCCCACCACAAAAGCAGTTCCGCACTATGAGGCTACAAGTTATCATGCACAAGCGATGAACGAAACACTGCGTGCATTCCGCGATGACGTACTGGGCGGTTTGAAAAATCCAGAACGCCGCCTGATTGATGTGCGTTCGCAGCAGGAATATAGTGGCGAACTCCTGCATATGGTCAACTATCCGCAAGAAGGGGCGCAACGCGGCGGACACATCCCCGGCGCGAAGAGCATTCCCTGGGCAACGGCGGCAAACACCGATGGCACTTTTAAGTCTGCTGAAGAACTGCGCCAGATTTATGGCAGCAAGGACATTACGCCTGATAAGGATGTCATCTCCTATTGCCGTATCGGCGAGCGTTCTGCCCACACGTGGTTTGTGCTAACCCAACTGTTGGGCTACCCGCGTGTGCGTAATTACGATGGCTCGTGGACTGAGTGGGGCAACGTCGTGCGCGCCCCAATCGAAAAATAACCCAAAAGTCTCACGTTACTGCTGGGTGTTCCATGCACGAATTGTCATAAAAATCGTAGAAACCGATGGCTCGCGTCTGCACCCATGCATCTACCATGCCCAGTTTCCTCTGGCTCGGTGGGTGCATCATAGCATCACATGGCAGAGCGGACGCGACCAATCGCTCCCGACAAAGGAAGAAGTACCAATGAATCGTCAGGAAGCAATAGAATTTTTGATGGACCATTTTGAAAATCCGCGCAACTATGGCCCATTAGAAGCGGCCGATGTCAGCTTGAACGGCGGCAATCCGGGCTGCGCCGACGTGATTACGATGCACGCGCGTTTCGGGGCCGATGGCAAACTAGTAGCAGTACACTGGGAAGGCGAGGGCTGTACAATCAGTCGAGCCGCCGCCTCCTATGTGACTGAGATGGTAGAGGGCATGACAGCGGACGAGATCGAGAACCTGAGCTTCGAGGACCTGATGAACCAGCTTGGGCGCGAGCTGGTGATGACCCGCCCGACCTGCGCCACCCTGGCCTTAGGCACACTGAAGAAGGGCGTGCATGAGTTTCACATGCATCAGCAGGCCCAATCGTAGGGTGTGAACATGCACGCCATCCAGATTGTATCTCTCAGGACTGTTTGTGCATCGAAATGCTGCCATTCTGCGTCATTGTCGGACGTTTTTTGCCCGTCAAGAAAATGCCGATCAGCACAAGGGCAAGCCCACCGAGCGCATTGATGCTCAGCGATTCATGTAGCAATAATGCGCCATAGACGAGTGCCATACAGGGCAATAGGTAGGTTACGATAAGCGTGCGCGTGGGTCCGACACGTTCAATCAGCCAGAAATAGCAGATGTAGGCCAGTGTTGTGCCACCCAGAGCCAGCGCAAGAACCGCACCAATGGCCCAGATAGACGGGATATGCGTCTGAGGCGCAATGACCAGTGCAACCACCGTGATCGGTGCGAGCAGCACAGCTCCCATGCCAATCTGACCGATAGCCTGCTGCATAAGAGGTAGACCTTTGAGATAGCGGCTCGCCATTAAGCCTCCTAAACCATAGCTGATAGAGCCGAGGAGACAGGACAGTACCCCAAGCAAATACGAGGTCATATTGCTCTGGATGAAACTCTGTGGTCCCACCAGTACGCCGACGCCCAAAAATCCGAGCAGAACAGCGAATGCTCTTCTCCATGTCAGCCGTTCGCCACCGGGCCACCATTGCGAAACGATCACGACAATCAGCGGCGTGGTCGCGTTCAAGATCGCAGCCATGCCAGATGTCACATGCTCTTCGCCCCAACTAATCGTAAGATAGGGGATAATTGCGTTAAAAATAGTCACGAGCAGAAAGGCCCGCCAGTTTTTGTACCAACCGCGCATGGCTGCTGGTTGAAATGCCACAAAAGCTAATAAGCCGAGCGTGCCAATCAGCAAACGCACAAAGACCAGCGTCAAGGGCGACATATCAGCAATGGCGACTTTAATGAAGAGAAACGATGCCCCCCAGAGAGCAGCTAAGATAAAAAGAACCAGATATTCCTTTGGCCGCATGTATACTCCTTTGTAACCTGTCGGTATAGCATACACCATGCAC
>DAICZM010000343.1 GCA_027311145.1 Ktedonobacterales bacterium | reverse complement strand
GGTATGCGGTCACCATATTATTTTTTCAATACGATCATCACGCCCTGCTCCCAGGCACAAAAAAGGTGCATGGTGACGTTTGACAGAACACTACCAACATATGTACATTCACAGAGAACATTTTTTGTCATACAATGATAGTATCTTAGCAGAGAATATTTCCATAGTAAAGCAGAAAACACCAGATAACAGAAACAAGATGTGGCAATGCAAACATCACACTGGTTCCATCAACAACTTCAAGCAAGTACCGAGGGCTTTCTCTGGGTGGTTGAACAGATTCCTGAAGAACGGCATTATCAGCAGCCGATGCTTAACAGATGGTCCGTAGCGAGGGTTTATTGACACTGCACTGGGCCGTCACCAAAACCTATCAGCACACGCTAGAGCATACCGATGAGCTTCTACGCGCATACCTGTGGTGGAAATAGATTCAGAGATTTATCATACCGCCGCAATAAGCTTGTTCCTGGTTTGACTTCCCTGCAACGGCTCTTGTATACTGACAAGGCAAGCCGAGCCACTGAGTAGTCGTTAGAGGGAATCAGGTGTTTTATGGCGCAGTCAGAACTACATGCTATTGAGTCACAGTCTCTCCAACCGCCGTCCTCGTTACACGCTCATCATGGTGAGCGACTGCTACGGCGCATTGCCGCCTGGATTTTGCTCGTCTGTCTACTCCAGGGGGAATTGGGAGCCGTCTGGGATAGAGAGTGGCACTTCTACGTCGGGCGCGACTGGTTTTGGACGCCGCCTCACACGCTGATCTACTCCTGTGTCGCTGGTGCGGGCCTGCTCGCTCTTGCCATTGTACTGACCGATACCGTGCGCTATTACCGAAAACGTCCCGGCGTTGATAGCACCTCGACAGTCAGCGTGTTCACTATTTTTCACGCCCCGCTGGGCTACATTCTCGCGGGCGTGGGTGCGCTGGAGACGCTGATTGCAGCTCCACTCGACAACTTTTGGCACGAGATGTACGGCATTGATATCGCGTTATGGGCACCTTTTCATATGATGGGCGTCATGGGCGGCTCCATCGGTATGTTAGGCATGATCTACATCTTTGCCTCTGAAGTGACTTACGAGCGCACATCGGGTTTGCCATATCGCCGCTTCCTCGGCTTCAGCTTGCTTGAATGGGGCACGCTCTTTATCATCGCCGGATTGATCAATTTCATCCTGATTGGCTTTCTACAATTTCCTATTGCGACCATCGGCCTGCTGCTTGTTCCAACATATGCCCTACCCATCGCCTTCTGTAGCGCATTCCTGCTGACGGGCGCGTTGCGTCTAACCCATCGTCCAGGCACAGCCACGCTGACCGTACTTATCCTGATGGGCCATACCTTTTTAGAGGAACTGTTTGTGCCCTGGGCTATTCGTGCAGGTGTAACATGGGAAGGACTCACGTACCGCGTGCCCTATGCTCCCACGTTCAATAGTGCCGATGCCATATTCCCATTGACCTTCCTCGTCTCCGCACTCCTCCTGGATGGCATGGCCTTGTGGCGGCTCCGTCATGGGCGCAAACTGAACGGCACTATCCGTGGCAACTGGCTGCTTGGCATTCTCATCACCTTTCCACAGCTCGCAATTGCGCCATGTATTCTTATGCGGTCATGGAATTTGCCACAGGTCTTTCTGGAACAGCCAGCAGTCATCATCCCCCTGGACATGAAATTGCAGGCCGCACTTATTCTTGTGCCAGCTATTCTTATCTGTGGCATAATCGGTGTCTACGGTGGAGAGAGTTTCGGCGATATCTGGCGGCTGAATAAACGATAACGATACCGTACCCAAAGGAACAGATTATATGAGCAGATATGGACGATTGCTCAGCACATTTTGTGGCGTTCTCATGTTTATTTTGCTGACGTTCCCAAGCATTGCCCAAGCCAGCAATGGCCCAGCACTGAGCGAGACACTGGCGGTTGGTCCCTATATCGTGCAGGTCAATCTTGCTCAATATCCGCCGGTGACAGATCAGTCCGTGCAGGTCACAGTTATCCCACAGGATCACAGCGTGCAACTGAGCGGGCGTCTGCTCATGTTGCCTGGTCTCGGTACGGATGCCGTCACACTGCATGCGCAGCTTTCGCTGCTCTCGCCAGGAAACGCGCTAGTTGGCTCTATTCGGATGCCAGTACGCGGAGCATGGCAGATCGCCGTACAGCTCACGGGGCCACAAGGCTCAGGACAGGCGAGCTTCCCGATTACCGTCGCGGCCCCCGGTTCTATACCAATCTGGCTAGGCTGGCTGATTGGCGTAACGCCGTTGTTGAGTATTGCTTTTATCGTCTGGCATCAACGGCGTTACCGCAAGCAATTGCTGGCGCAAAGCGCGTCCTAAGCCCCATCAAGCGTTATTGTCTTTACGTTTGAGTGCATAGCCCGTCACAAGACTCAAAATAAGAATTGTTGCCACTATCGCCAGCCATGTATAGAGGAGATAGGCTTGACTATGCTGGTAGGTATTGCAAGCATCGCACGTGCCAAAGACTTTATCGCCATTGCCCAGCAGGTTCATCGAAGAGCCAAGTGCCGCCATTGCCCAGCGCAGTGAGAAGAAGGCTCCAAAGACTTGGAGCGGAATATTTTTGAGCGGGAACATGCTACCGGAAAAAATTACCTGCGGAATGAGCAACAGAGGAATAAAACTCATCGCCTGATCGCTATTGCGCACCAGTGCCGAGATTGCCAAGCCGATCATCACGCCAGAGATCGAGACGAGTGCAATCGCGATATAGGTCTCCCAGATTTCAGGCATGAAGAGACCCTGGTAAAAATGCGCCGCCAGAGCCATGACCGCCAGCAGAATCGCACATTGGATAAGACAGAGTGCGCCCAGGATGACGATCTTGGAAAGCAGGTAAGAGATAATCCCAAGATTGACGGTGCGCTCCCGCTTGTAAATCGGCAGCTCCTTGATGATCTCACGCGCCGCATTAATACAGCCGAACATGAGCGAGGCAAACGAGAGAATAAAGAGGAAGCGTTGCGCATCCCCTTGATAGACCAGAGGAATCGGTTGCTTGAAGACGGTCGCTTCGTTTAAGGTACGCACCAGAATAAACAGAATAAAGCCAATCACGGGAGCCTGCAAGAACAAAATGGAGAGATTCCATTTGTCGTTCCAGAGCAGTTCCAGATAGCGTTGGCATAGGACAAAAAACTGGTTGAAGGGATTGTGACGCCTGGACGATTTCATCTGGCGTTCTCTGGGCGGACGCTCTTGTGTCTGCTCCATCGATTTTTGTTTTAGCGGCTCGACAACATATTTGCGGTAGGTTGGCGACTTCTTGAAACGCTCTTCTGCCTCTTGTGGAATAGTCGGATGCTCATCGGTTGGTTCCAAGACATTGTATATCTCGGCAAAATCTGGCTGCTGGAAGTATGTTTTTGCCTCTTCGGGCGGACCATAATATGCCAGACGCCCACCTTGTGCCATAAAACACACGGTGTCACAGACATTGATATTATTGGTAGCATGCGTTACCAAGATTACTGTATGCCCCTTATCCGCCAATTTGCGCAAGAGGAGCATCATTTTACGGTCCAGGCCAGGATCAAGACCAGAAGTTGGCTCATCGAGGAAGAAGATACTGGGATTTGCCAGCAATTCCAGGGCTATCGAGATACGCTTGCGCTGACCGCCAGAGAGCTTTTTGATCAGCAACGTGCGGCGATGCGTCATCTCAACATCTTCCAGCACCTCATCAATGCGCTGTTCGATCTGCTCCTGCGTAAAATCACGCGGCAGACGCAGCTTTGCAGCGTAGTACAAAGCGCGTTCTACCGTTAAATCACGGTGAATAATATCCTCTTGTGGGACATAGCCAAGCTGCAATCTAAAAGATGCAAGGTTGCGATAGTAGTCCTGCTCGTTATAGAATACTGAACCTTGCTGCGAGGGTCGCAGGCCGCTTAGGGCATCCAGCAGCGTTGACTTGCCCGCACCAGAGCTACCAACCAGCGCGACAAACGAGCGAGGTGGGATACTCAGCGAAATATCATTGAGCAAAACGGTCTGATTATTGCCAACTTTTCTCAGGTTGATGGCATCAATACCGATACTTTCGCTTTCGTTATATTGTCTGAGTTCGTTGCCCGTATAGACAAGCCTAAATGGCCCGATACGAATTTCGTCATCAGGCTTTAGTGGCACGCTGGTAATGACGAGGCCATTGACATAGGTGCGATTGGTACTATTCAAATCAGTCAGACGATGTGTCCCATTCTCTAACGTGAGCGTGGCATGATGAGCTGAAACCTGGGGATGGTTCAAGATCACATCATTCTCTGGCAAGCGTCCAATCGTGACTTGGGGCATGAGGAGTGGAATTGGTTGCAGCGTGGGGAGAATTACCTGTGGTGCATTACTGCCATCATTATAGGTAATTGTCAGTAGAGCACCCTGTTCATCCTCGATACGAAAGATATCACCACGCGCTAATTGCTTGCTAAAGGCTCTGTTGCCGCGAATTTTGCGCCCCTGATAGAGCAGGCCATTGTGCGTCTGCTGCTGACTGGGATGCGGATGGTGTAGGATCCACTGGCCATGCTGACGCACAATTTGCAGGTGAAAATCCGAAACCATGACATCTTTGATAACGATATCATTGCTACTATCCCGCCCCAGGTTAATCATCTCTTTAAGCAGAGGATATTTGTGACTGGTCCCGGTGGTGTTGTCCATGACTTCTAGCGAAGGGATACCAAGAGTAGTATAGGAGGCTATCTGAGTCGCAGATATTTCCACAGGAGGTTGTGAGGGGGTATGAGATTCTTGTGGTTGCGGGGCGGTTGCTTCTCCATCCACGACAGGAAGAGTCCGTTCCCCTACCTTTCTCTCGTCCCTATGCTTGTCTTCAGAAGGTTGCGTTTCACTCCTTGATGGACGCGTAAGCAGGACGGTAGCCTCAAAGTCATCACTAACGCGGGTAGAAAATATGAACGCAGTATCCTCACCAAGCTCAACCGTACTATTCTGTGCGATGGCCATTTTCTCGACGCCTTGTTGATCTACAAGAGTAGCTCCTGGACGTGAAAGATTTTCAATGCGCCATACCCCTCGATCTTGCACGATACGCACATGATGGCGGGATACTTTCGGGTCGTGAATAACGATATCGTTCGTTTCATGCCGCCCAAGCGTAGTAGTGGACTTTGTGATCTGGAATTTCTTGCCTTGCAACGGGCCTTTAAAAAAAATCAGCGACGCCGTGTCGGATTGTTGCTGGTCCTGTTTCAGGTCCATTGAGATGTCTCCCTTTGAAGTAAAATATGCACCTCGAATTGCATGTGTCGCACGAGTTTTCCAGGTTTCATCGATGGCTAACACTAAAC
>DAICZM010000342.1 GCA_027311145.1 Ktedonobacterales bacterium | reverse complement strand
ATCATCCAATAGCCAATACAATGTTTTAGGCCTGGACAGATGGCTTGGCAGATGGGCTAGCAGTCGTATCGCTCACAGGAATAACGACTTGCTGACCGAGTTTACGCTCGTTGCCGCTTAGCAGGCGACCAATATTATCATAGTGGAAAAGGATAATCAGGCCCGGAACCACCACCATAAAAACCAACTTTGCCAGACTGACCGCGAGGAAAAAAGTGGGATTCACCAAGCCAATAATAAAAAAGACGATGCCACACACCATCGCGGTCAGACAGCCAACAATCGAGCCAAGCGAAACGTAACGCCAGATGCCAATCGTGCTAAAGGTCGCCGTGGCAGTGAAGACAAAGGCCACCGGAGAAATAATCAGCAAGGCTCCCGCCCCAGTCGTCACGCCACGCCCGCCCTTAAAGCCGATAAATAGAGGGAAGCAGTGGCCTAACAAGGCAGCAATCCCTGCAATACTGGCTCCCCAGCCCGCACCAACAAGCGCAGGGACCAGCATCGCCAGTAAAACTGGCCCAATACCCTTAGAAAGATCGAACACGAAAACAATCGCGGCTGGGCCTCTGCCTAGCGTGCGCAAGACATTCGTTGCTCCAGTTTTGTGGCTACCATACTGGCGGATGTCAAAATCCTTGCCACGCAACAACTTGCCCATCCAGTACCCTGAAGGCAACGAGCCCCAGAGGTAGCCAATAACTGCATTAAGAAAGAGCGAGCCGATGATGCCTAACATTGCATCCCTCCTTCGTTGTAGTGAGACGCTCTATCGCAGGTAGGTTATCTTTGCTGTCCAACTCCATCTGGACAATCCTATCTGTTTTCACATTATAGGCCCAACTTCCTACTCTTCACAAGTGGTCCTACCACAATTTTCTCTGCTATCTGCCATACAACATATCGTAGTGCTAAATATGCCATTGTGAGCCCTTGAGGAGCAAAATGTTATCAATCAAACGCACACTCCCAAGCTGGGCGGCGAGCGTAATCAAGGTGTTCTCGGCCATTTCATCATACTCGACAAAAGTATCAGGGTCACAGATGGAGACATACTCCAAGCGAAGCAGTGGCTTCTTGGCAATATGCGCTCGCATAATTTCCTGCAAGCGTTTGATATTCCGCTCACCTTGTTCAATCGCAGCCTTGCCGGCAAGAAGAGCCTGATAGAGCTGAGGGGCCTGTTGGCGCTGCTCCGGCGTGAGTTGCTGATTGCGACTTCCCCAGGCAAGACCATCAGGCATACGCACCGTTGGCAAAATACGTAAATGGATATCGACCGTTAAATCGCGCACAAGCTGACGGATAATAGCAATCTGTTGGGCATCTTTCTGTCCCAAATAGACGACATCAGGACGAATCAGGTGAAAAAGTTTTGTCATCACAGTCGCCGTACCGCAGACATATTCAGGGCTAATCGCCCCCTCTAAACGCTCTGCGAGTGGGCCACGAGGGGTCACATAAGTTGAAAAGGTTTCAGGATAAATATCTTCGGTTTTCGGTATAAAGACTACATCCACCTCTTCTTCGGATAAAAGCTGTAAATCGTGCTCAAGATCACGGGGATACTGCAAAAACTCTTCGTGTGAGCGAAATTGCAGCGGATTGACAAAAAGACTGGCAATGCTCACCTCGCATTCAGCATGGGCTGCTTGAATAAGCGAACGATGGCCGTCATGCAAATAGCCCATGGTGGGCACAAAACCAACGGTTCCACCGGTAAGCCAGCCACGGGCCGTCTCCGTCATTTCGTCAGGAGTTGAGATAATATGCATAGTGGCTCCTAAAAGAACCCCGATAACTTTTTTACGACTATCCAACCATACGGTGTTTACCCAAGCAGAGCAAAAGACATGCGCTAAGCAATCAAATCCCAACGCAGAGAACCGATCTGCCCGTAACAGATTACTCTGTTGTATGTACGTCAGTTAAGAGAGAGATTTTCTCAAAAAAGATTTTGATTTCGGCGAAAAATATGATGTAAATCACTTGACGTTCTGAGATAGAAAACGTATAATCTCCCTCATGCGTATTGGATACCCACGTTTCGATGCGACCCGCTGTGCGGGAACGTGTCGGCTCGATCAACGCAACAGTGAGAAACGCTGTTACATGGCCTGGTGTGGGCGTGTGATCCACCATTCATCTATGCTCCTCGTGATGTGGAAGGGTGTAACAACAACATCTATCATAAAATGCGCGTAATGCCGTATAGTATCCAAGAACAAATGAGTGGGAGAGTAAAAAGAACGGAGAGCATCGGAATACATCGAATCGTACACCAGGAGGTCAGCGAAGATTGAGTGTGTCATTACCAGGGAGGAAATGAGCTATGAGTATTGGTGGACAGAGTGATGCGCGACCTGAGCGGCAAGTGTATCGCTTGACGCCTGAAGGTTATGCTAAGAAAAAAGAGCGGTTGGAATATCTGCGCAATGTGAAACGTAAGGAAGTCGCAGATTATATCCACGAGGCAAAAGAGGCTGGTGATATCAGCGAGAGTAGTGCCTATGAAGATGCCAAGAACGATCAAGCCAAAGTAGAAGGCGAAATTATAGAGCTTGAGCAACTTCTAGCAGTGGCAGAGATTATGTCGCCCGATATGCATCAGGAAACTGCAGGGCCACGCACCGTGCGCATCGGTATGCAAGTTGAGATTGAGAACGAAAGCGGTGTCAAGCGCATGTTTAATCTTGTCTCAACCTTTGAAGCAGACCCTAAAGCTGGTTTGATTTCAGATCAGTCACCTGTTGGCAAAGCGTTGATGGGGCACAAAGAGGGCGATGAAGTCAGCGTATCTACGCCCGGCGGAGTGACCAGCTATCTGGTTCTCTCCATCAAACCAATGTACTAAGTGCTGTTGCGCTACCATCAAACAATAGGACGAGATACATCTCCCACAGAGCAGAAGACTCGCTTGCCATTGGCAAACGAGTCTTTTTTTGGTGAGCAAAGCAGAGATTGTAGCGGTGCGGTGGGTAGGCGAAAGTGACAAAGGGATAATTTATGCATAAGTATCTGTCAAACCACGTTCATTGCGGATATTGACATGCCCTCGACACATCAGTATTATAGAGGGACGCCGTATAGAGGAAAGCCAAGATTTTTGGTATTACAGACGAAAATAAGGCGGCAAGGAGTTCATTGTGTTAACATACGAGGAGGTCACGGGATATTTCCTGAAGGCGGCGGAAAGCATCGCTCTCGTCACCCATCCTGAGTATTGGATGAATGCACGCTCGCTCGAACGTGAATTTGCCTGCGTTTGCCATAGTGGTAGCTGTGAGGAAGGTGAACAAGGTAGTGGGTGTACAGTTTCGTTCACGTGGGGCGCACTTGATACTGCATTATCAATAGATGGACCGCTAGGTGTCTGTGAGTTTTTCCACGAGACAGAACAAGATTGCCCGCATCTGCACACCCGTGATATCCCCCCTCTGGTCCTCGACCTGTCCTATACAACGGCACTAAACGGAGCGCATGTTTCAGAGACTGCATTGCTCTCTTTGACACAGATGCTGAAACTACGTGCTAGCGAGCATAGTAGAAGAACTATTGAGACACGCCCCGGCGTTAGCCTGATCTTGCATGAGAATCGTCTGCAACCCGATATGCTCACCCTACAGCAACGTGTTGAGTTGCCTATCTGGCATCCCGATGGCTTGCATGGCCTGCATGAATTGCATGATGGAGAACATGCGCAGATGCGCCGTAAACTGGCACGCATGCAGAACAGCGCGGGGAACGAGGAAATTTTGGCAGATAATCCTCGTCCTGAAGAGTGGCTACCACAAGCAATGATTGATGTATGTCAGGACATCCTACACGTCTTAGCCGCACTTGAGATGGCGGTTACACGCGACCTAGCCGATAATGCGGGTTATCAATAAGCATTGCGTGTCTGCATAACTATCACCTAACGAAAAAACAGGCATACGACCGTTTAAAATCGTATGCCCACCGTAACATTAATACATGCGTGTTTGACGATGCCGCTTTTCCGGTGGCAACAGCACATCCAGCGCATCATCAACCGTCACCACTCCTTCCAAAATACCCCCGTTACTCACAACCGGCACGGCCAACAGGTTATACTTTGCCATAATCTCAGCGACTTCATACGGGCTACTATCGGGCTGTACCGCAATTACATCGCTCTCCATCAGTGTCTGGAGGATTTGGGTTGGCAAGGCAGCAAGCAGCTCCCACAGCGAGAGTACGCCGAGAATATGCTGTTCATCCTGCGTCTCATCGGCAACGCAATAGATATAGGCAATACGGACATCATTCTCTTGGATATCACGACGCACGGCCTCCAGAGCCTCAGCAACGGTGCGATCTTGATTGAGGGTGAGATACTCGGTCGTCATCAAACCACCAGCCGTATTTGCCTCATACTCTAGCAGCTCCTGCACCTCTTCAGACTCTTCGGGAGCCATCAGATTAAGTAACTCCAAAGCACGTTCCTCTGGCAGACGCGCCAGCAGATCAGCAGCTTCATCTGGCTCCATTGTTTCCAAGATATCAGCCGCCCGTTCCAAGTGGATATTTTCCAGGATATGCCGCTGGCGTTCGGTATCCATCTCTTCCATCGTATCGGCAGCCGTTTCGGTATCGAGAGCCTCGATAATGCGTGCGCCTTCGTTCGGCGTCAGTTGCTGCACGATTTCAGCGATATCGGCGGGGTGAAGTTCTGCTAACGGGCCACTTTGCGAGCGTGCATGATGCAGCCCAGGCATAGGCGTGATCTGATACCCTAACAGCTTGATCTGCTCCCAGGGAATCAGCGCAGTGGGAGCATGCAGGCGGATATTTCCCAAGAGCCAATGCGGGGCAAGACGGCGTATCAAACCAAGATTGCTATTATCTACCCCGAGAATGTGCCAGTCGTCGTCAAAGCAGATATCGTTGACGCGCACCGTTTTTTTGCGCTCAATATCAATCACTTGCTTATCGAGTACCTCATGTGGCAATGAGGTCTCCTCGCCTGTGTTCTCGGCTTGAAGGGTTAATTCCTCGACAGGAATACGTAAACGGAATAGCCCATCGTGCCATTCAAGAGCAGAAGCAGGGGTGCGCCAGGGCCGCTCCTCCTCGCTCTCGATCAGTAACGCACTGGGGAAAAGCGGCTCTTCATGCGCGGCTGCTGATACCAACACATCAATCAGCTTACCGACACGTCCATGCTGTTGATTTTCCACGATACAGCCAAGTACTTGACTCAGATAAAACATTGCCTTTACATCTCAACTCGTGTCTCGCCAAACGCACTACTAGGATCAGCAGCAAGCTCCCATCCCTGTGCATTGCGTACGCTCGCCCCGATGAAATCGCGGAAGAGTGGGTGGGGATGGGT